>DATFOT010000236.1:0-5502 GCA_035265265.1 Aestuariivirgaceae bacterium
GTTGACGTCGAGCCTCCGCATATCCGCCCTCGTGCGACGAGGGCAATAGTCCCACTCAATTAATTCTCGAAATTAATGGAAGTGGGCACCAGGCCTACTTCTTTGAAGTAGGCACCTAGGGGGGCCAGCCTCCCACCTCTCCTTCACCCGAAGGCGGAAGCCAGCGGAAGAGAATTTTCTATTCATAATGAGCCTGCTATATGTGAGTGGAAATCACGCATAGGAGGAATTGGCCGATGCCGCGCCGGCTACCCCCGCTGAATTCCCTGCCGAGCTTCGAGGCCGCAGCCAGGCATCTCAGCTTTTCGAAAGCCGCCGAAGAGCTCCATGTCACCCATGGCGCAGTGAGCCGTGCCGTTCGCCATCTGGAGACGCAGCTCGGCGTGCAGCTATTCACGAGAAAGGTCCGCTCGGTGGCGCTGACAACGCTTGGAGCTTCCTACGCGGCCGAGGTGCGCCAGAGCCTCGATCATCTTGCGGCGGCTACGCTTGCCATGAGCGGCCAGCAATCATCGGTGCTGACCGTCAGCACTCTCGATGCGTTCGCCTCCAAATGGCTGGTGCCAAGGCTGTTCAAATTCCGGCTGGCCCATGGCGGTATCGATATCCGGCTTTCGACCTCCGAAAAGCTCGCAGATTTCGTCAGTGACGGTATCGAGATCGCAATAAGATATGGCCGCGGTCAATATCCAGGAGTGAGAAGCGAACTCCTCATGCAGGAAGATTTGTCGCCGGTGTGCAGTCCCGCGCTGCTCGACGGGCCGCATCCGTTGCGCAACCCGACCGATCTGATATACCACACGCTCATTCACGATGATTTCCCCATCGACTGGGCGATGTGGCTGAGGATGGCCGGGATCGAGGGGATCGATCCGCATAAAGGGCCAAGCTTCTACGCCTCCGAGCATGTAGTACAGGCGGCCGTGCAAGGCGAAGGCGTGGCGCTGGGGCGAAGCTCGCTGGTCGACGACGACATAGCGGCCGGAAGGCTCGTGAGACCGTTCGAATTCCGCCTGTCGGCGGGGCTCGCCTATTATCTGGTCTATCCTCCCGGTGCGCTGAAACGCCAGAAAGTGAAAAATTTCCGGGACTGGATCATGGAGGAAGTCGCGGGCCAGTCATTGTCGCCCACTTCGGCCGCAACGATCGATGTGTCGATGAAAGATCTGCAGGATCTCGCCCAAGGACCTTCAGCCTGGCAATCGAAGAGATCGAACTCGAGCGTGTAACGGCTCTCACGCTCCGGAGCGAGAGGCCTCGAACTTGCGCCTGACTATCGATTGTGCGAGCGTCGGGCCGGAGGAGACGAGATGGCCACAGTTGAGGTGCGCTCGGTGGTCAAGCGCTTCGGCAGCACCGAGGTGCTGCACGGCGTCGACGTGAACATCGAAGACCGTTCCTTCGTGGTGCTGCTCGGCCCATCGGGCTGCGGAAAGTCGACCTTGCTGCGCATGATCGCCGGACTGGAACAGGTGAGCGAAGGCGAAATTGCAATCGGCGGACGGGTTGTGAACGACGTGCCGCCGAAGAACCGCGACGTAGCCATGGTGTTCCAGAATTATGCGCTTTATCCGCATATGAAGGTCTTCGACAACATGGCCTTCAGCCTGAAGCTGGCGAAAGTGGATGCGGTGACGATTAGGGACAAGGTTCAGCGTGCCGCGGAAATCCTGAATCTCGTTCCCTATCTCGACCGATACCCACGGCAGCTTTCCGGCGGTCAGCGGCAGCGCGTCGCCATGGGGCGGGCGATTGTCCGCAATCCGCAGGTCTTCCTGTTCGACGAACCGCTGTCCAATCTCGATGCCCAGCTCAGAGTGCAGATGCGCACCGAGATCAAAGCCCTGCATCAGCGGCTGGGCTCGACCTCGGTCTATGTCACCCACGACCAGATCGAGGCGATGACCATGGCGGACAAGATCGTGGTCATGCGCGATGGCCGCATCGAGCAATCGGGACCACCGCTCGCGGTCTATGATCATCCGCGCAATCTGTTCGTGGCGGCCTTCATCGGATCGCCGGCCATGAACCTGATTCCCGGAAAGCTGCGCGGCAAAGCAGGTTTCATGAGCGTCGAAACGGACGACGGCATCTCGCTGCCCTTGCCGGCAAATGCCCGCGGAAGCGAGGGACAGCCGGTTCACTATGGCGTGCGGCCGGATCACCTCATCGTCGCCAATGGCGAGGGTGTTGACGCCACGGTGGAAGTGGTTGAGCCGACGGGAGCGGATACGCTGGTATTCGCGCGGCTCGGCAATCAGAAGATTTGCGGCGCGTTTTCGGAGCGCCATGGATTCCGGCCGGGGGAACGCATCGCCCTCGCGCCACGTTTGGAGTGCGTTCACCTATTCGATGCGCAGTCGGGCACTAGTATGATGCCTTCCTGACCGCCGTTGACACAGTTCCGTGGGAGGAAGTTCGAATGAAGAAATTTACACGACGTGACTCGCTGAAACTCGGCGCCAGTGTGCTCGCCGGCGCCGCCGTCGGCGCTAATTTGCACCTGCCGGCGGGGGCACAGGAACCGATGCTGGATATAAAGCCGGAAGAGGGCGCGAGCTTGAGAGTGCTGCGGCCGGCGAAATTCGTTGCCGGCGATGAGAAGCTTTGGCTGGAGAATACCGAAAAATACACCAAGGAGACCGGCGTCCAGGTGAAGGTCGAGAGCCAGGGCTGGGAAGACTTGCGGCCCAAAGCGGCGGTTGCCGCCAATGTCGGCAAGGGACCCGATGTCGTTTACGGGTGGTATGACGATGCGCATCAGTATCCCGACAAACTCGTCGATCTGACCGACCTCGGCGAATATCTCGATAAGAAATATGGCGGCTGGTACGATGTGTGCCGCAAGTTCGGAATGCGAGAGGGCAAATGGATCGCGATTCCGCTCGGCGCCGCCGGCGCGCGGATCGTCTACCGGATGTCGGCGCTCAAGGAGGCGGGCTTCGACACTTGGCCGACAGGTCTCGATGGCATGCTGAAGGTATCGCAGGCGCTGGCCGCCAAGGGCAAGCCGGGCGGCCTTGCTCTCGGCAATGCGGTCGGCGACGGCAACACGTGGTGCCACTGGCTCGTCTGGTCGCATGGCGGCAAGATGGTGGACGAGAACGACAAGGTGGTGATCAACAGCCCGGAAACAATCGCGGCGCTGAACTATGCCAAGGAATTGTACAAGAGCTTCGTGCCGGGGACGCTGTCGTGGCTCGACCCCTCAAACAACAAAGCGTTCCTCGACGGGCAGATTTCGTGGACGATAAACGGCATTTCAGTCTATTACGCTGCCAAGAATTCGGACGACGAAAAAATCAAGGCACTTGCGGAAGATATCAACCACGCGGTGCTGCCGATCGGTCCGGTCGGGAGGCCGACGGAGTTGCATCTTACGGTGCCGGCGATGGTGTTCGCCTATACGAAATTTCCAAATGCAGCGAAGGACTATATTCGCTTCATGCTGGAACGTGAACAATATGTACCCTGGCAGGAAGCCTCGCTCGGCTATTTCAGCCAGCCCTTGCGTGAATATGAAAAAAGCCCGATCTGGACCGTCGATCCCAAGCACACGCCCTATCGCGATCTCATGGTCAACATGCAATGGCCGGGCTACGCGGGAACGCTGGGCTATGCCTCGGCAGGCGTGATGGCCGATTTCGTCATGGTGAATATGGTGGCGCAGGCGGCTTCAGGCGCCAAGACTCCCGAAGAAGCAGCAGCAGAGGCACAGAAACGGGCCGAGCGTTACTATAGAGTCTAGCGGACCCTGCGATCGGCATCGATTCGGGCTTGCCGGGGCGATCCGACGTGACGACGGGAGCGGTGCAGGAATGACCGCCGAGACCATTGTGCGAGCTGACGCCGGCCGGGCAGGGATGCTCGGCAGGCTGCTGGATGATCGCGCTGTGCTGTCAGTGCTGTTCATGCTGCCGGCAATGTCGGTACTGGCCGTGTTTCTCACCTATCCGCTCGGCCTCGGAATCTGGATGGGTTTTACGGATGTCCGCATCGGACGGCCCGGTGTGTTCATCGGACTGGAAAACTATTTTTCACTGTGGGACGACGAGGTTTTCTGGCTGTCGGTTTTCAACACGCTCGTCTATACGATCGCCGCGACGGTGGCGAAATTCGGCCTTGGGCTGTGGCTGGCCCTGCTTCTCAACAAAGCGATTCCATTCAAAGCGTTCATACGAGCCATTGTGCTGTTGCCCTATATCGTGCCGACCGTGCTTTCGGCGATTGTTTTCTGGTGGATCTACGACCCGCAATTCTCGATCGTCTCATGGTCGCTGCACCGGTTGGGATTGATCGATCAATTCATCGATTTCCTCGGGGTTCCATGGAACGCGCGATGGTCGGTAATCGCCGCCAATGTCTGGCGCGGCATTCCCTTCGTCGCCATCTGCCTGCTGGCGGGCCTACAGACAATCTCGCCGTCGCTCTACGAGGCAGCAGCGCTCGACGGCGCCAGTTCATGGCAGCGCTTCCGCTATGTGACCATGCCCATGCTGATGCCGATCCTGGCGGTGGTGCTGACCTTCTCGGTGCTGTTCACCTTCACGGACTTTCAGCTGATCTACGCCATCACCCGCGGCGGGCCACTGAACGCGACCCATCTGATGGCAACCCTTGCCTTCCAGCGCGCCATACCCGGCGGCGACCTCGGGCAGGGCGCTGCCATCGCAACCGCGATGATTCCGTTCCTGATAGCAGCGACGCTGTTCAGCTATTACGGTTTGCAGCGCCGACAATGGCAACAGGGGGGCGGAGATGACTGAAGCCGCCGGCAGGCCCAACATCGCCGACAGCGCGGGCATGAGCTATCTGGAAAACCTGCCGCGGCGCTTAGTGACGGTATATCTCCCGCTCGGGATCTTCGTCATCGTGCTGCTGTTCCCGTTCTACTGGATGGGGGTGACGACCTTCAAACCCAATGATGAGCTCTATAATTTCTCCGATCACAATCCGTTCTGGGTCACCAGCCCGACGCTGGCCAATATCAAAAAGCTGCTGTTCGAGACCGACTATCCCCGCTGGCTTCTCAACACGATGATCGTGGCGTTCTGTGCGACGTTCCTGTCGCTGTTCGCGAGCGTGCTGGCCGCCTATGCCATCACCCGTTTACGGTTTCGCGGCGCACAGACAGTGGGGCTGCTCATCTTTCTCGCTTACCTGGTGCCGCCGAGCATTCTGTTCATTCCGCTGGCTATCCTGGTCTACGGGCTCGGGATCTATGATTCCAATCTAGCCCTTATCCTCACTTATCCGACGTTTCTCATTCCGTTCTGCACATGGCTGCTGATGGGCTATTTCAAGAGCATTCCTTATGAGCTCGAGGAGTGCGCGCTCATGGACGGCGCGACCCGCATCCAGATTCTGTGCAAGATCACTTTGCCTCTGGCGGTTCCGGGGTTGATCTCCGCGGGTATTTTCGCCTTCACCCTATCCTGGAACGAATTCATCTATGCCCTGGCCTTCATTTCGTCCACTGAGCAAAAAACGGTGCCGGTCGGC
>DATFOT010000237.1:0-3662 GCA_035265265.1 Aestuariivirgaceae bacterium
CCGCTCCGGCCTGGAAGGCGGGCGTCGATTGGATAACGGTGCATTTCTTCGATGCGATCGAAACATTCCGGGTCGGTCTTCTCCTCTATGTGCTCAACCCGTTGCGCGCCTTCTGCGAAAATTTTCCCTGGGCCGGCGCCGTGCTGCTGCTTGGTCTTGCCGCGTATCAGTTCTCCGGCCCGAAGCTGGCGCTGCTGATCGCTGTTCTGGCTACCTTCTGCGCGGCGGTCGGTCTTTGGGAGAAAACCATGGCCACGGTTTATCTCGCGGGCATATCGGCAATCATCGCGGCGCTGCTCGGCATTCCTCTCGGGCTCCTCGCCTCGCGCAGCGACCGGTTCGAAGCATTCATGACGCCGATCATCGACACGCTCCAGACCATCCCCTCCTTCTGCTTCATTATTCCGGTCGTGATGCTGTTCCGGGTGGGCGACGTGACGGCCATGATTGCCACCGTGTCTTTCGCCATTGTTCCGGCCATCCGTTACACCAACCACGGCATTCGCCAGGTCGCGCCCGAACTCATCGAGGCCGCCAAGGTGTCCGGCTGCACCCCGAGCCAGACATTCTGGCGCGTGCAGCTGCCCATGGCCCTGCCCGAGATCTTGCTTGGTATCAACCAGACGATATTGCTCGCACTCTCCATGATCATCATTTGCGCCATGATCGGCACCCGCGACCTCGGCCAGGAGGTATTCATCGCTCTCTCGAAGGCCGAAGCCGGCCGCGGCCTCGTTGCCGGCTTCGCGATCGCCTTCATCGGCATCATCGCCGATCGCCTGATCAGCGCCTGGAGTGCGCGCAAGCGGGCCCGCCTGGGATTGGCGTGAACTCTGGACTAGCGCTGATCATCCATTGCCGGCGCGACCGCTATCCCGCGTAGACGCGGCGTATTCCTGAGAGCCATGCCAGCGCGCACGCCAAGGCCACGTTCAGAAGAGCGGCGCCTGCAAGTGCTCCCAACGCTGCACTGGATCCTGCTCGCTCGATCAGCAATGCTCCCACGGACGGGGCGGCAGCTTGAGCAATCAGACTGGGCATCGCCAGGCGGCCCATGAGCGTGGCGTAGCCCTCGCTTCCAAAAAGGGCTAGCGGCAAGGTCCCTCGGGCAATGGATTCGAGTCCGATGCCGGCGCCATAGCATATGAGGGCGAGTGGAACGAACGGCAGATTGGCGAACAAGGCTCCAACGCCCAGCGCGGTAAAACCCACCGAGGCCAGCTTCGTCCAAATCGGATGGTGGAACCGCGCCACCGCCATCTCGACAGCCCTCGCGGCTACCTGGGAAGGCCCGATCAATGCACCAAGCGCCACGGCTGCACCTAGGGTCAGGCCGGTTGCTTGAAGAATATTGAGCAGATGGACCGACAAAGTAGAAGAGATAACCGCTGCGAGAGTAAGCGTCATTGCCAGAAGAACGGGAAGCAGATATCGGCGCGTTTTTCGATCTGATTTTCGGTCGGAGCGGATGCCGGTAGCGCTGTCGAAATGGGTAGGCGCTTCCCGAGGAAGAACGAGAAGGTAAAGCGGCAGCGCAATGAGCAGCTGGATCACCGCATAGGCAATACAGGTGCCCCGCCAGCCGACCTGATCCAAGAGGAAGGCCGAAAGCGGCCAGCAGACTGTGCTCGCTAACCCGCCGAAGAGCGTGAGCATGGTTATGGCGGAACGACCCTGCTGCCCATAAAGCCGGCCGAGCGTTGCGAAAGCAGCATCGTAAAGCCCCGCTCCCATGCCCACACCCACGATCAGCCAGGCGCCGACGTACCAGACGAGGTTCGAAGCCGCTGCCAAGCCGAGCAGACCCAGGCAAATACTGCCGGCGCTGAGCGCAAGGATGTTCCGCCCGCCTCTTCGGTCGATAGCGGCGCCAACACGGGGAGAAATCAGACCGGCTATCAAAAGACCCAGGGATAAGCCGCCCACAACCCACTCAAGAGGCCATCCTGTATCCTCCGACACGGCCTTCGCGATGACGGCCGGCAGATAATAGGTCGATCCCCAAGCAAGAATCTGGGTGATGCCTAAGGTCGAGATGATCCGATTGCGACTGCCCCGCCCGGCAGTAGAGCTCACGCGGGCGTCCCGCAGCCACATCCTGTCTTGCCTGCTTCCTTCGAAGTCGCATCCAAGACACAGCAGGCGTCAATCCCCGCCGGTGCAGGTCCGCCGCAGCAACCCTGTCCCGAACTCTCCACGGTAACATCTGGGCCGGAACAGACCCCGGTTTCGGGCAGCTTCAGTTCCACCTTTGCTGCGGCTTTCTCATCACCGGCAATTTTGGCGATTATCGACCGAACCTGCTCATAGCCTGTCATCATCAGGAAGGTCGGCGCCCGTCCATAAGACTTCATGCCGGCGATGTAGAATCCTGGCTCGGCAAGTGCCAGCTCCTTCGCCCCATGCGGCGGAACAGTGCCGCAGCTGTGCACATTGGGATCGATCAGTTCGCTCAGGGCCGGCGGACAATCGAGAAGTGGATCGAGTCCGAGCCGAAGCTCGGTCAGGAAGGAGAGGTCCGGCCGCACTCCTGTAGAGACCACGAGTTCGTCTGCGAAGACGCTGCGCTGACCGGCCGTGGAAATGATGAGGCGGCTTTCAGCCGAAACAATAGATCTTACTGCAAAACCCATTTCCATGATGATCAGCCTACGCTCGATAAGCCCGGCGAAGGCCTGGCCGATTGCACCGCGTGCCGCCAGTTCATCCTTCTCTCCGCCTCCGAATGATTTCTGGGGATTGTTACCCCGCAGAAGCCAGATCGCGCGCGTGCCCGGCACTTGCTCAGCGAGCTTTACAAGCTCAACCAGAGTACCAATGGCCGAATGACCGCCACCGAGAACCGCGATAGTTTTGCCGGCGAAGCGGCCGCGCTGGCTCCCCAGCACATCGGGCATGCCATAGGAAATCCATTTGGCGTTAGCGAGCTCCCCATGCGCACGGTATCCGTTGGCGCCGGCAGGATTGGGATTGTGCCAAGTGCCGGAGGCGTCGATCACCGCATCGGCCACGATCGAAACGGGACCATCGGGCGTTTCGGCTTGAACTTCAAACGGAACCTTGTCCCGTCCTGCCGTCCTTGTCTTGTCCAGTCCCAATCTGGTAACCGACGTCACCCGGTGCTGGAGCTTGATCTGCGATCTCAACAGCGGCAGATCGGCAAGCGGCTTGAGGTAGAAGTCGTAGAGCTCTTGCCCGGTCGGATAAGCTTTGGGATCGGGACTGATCCAGCCATGCTCGCACAGAAGGCGCGCCGCTGCAGCATCGATATTGTGTCTCCATTCGGAGAACACGCGCACATGGCCCCAGTCTCTAATATTCGCTGCTGCGGACGTTCCCTGTTCCAGGACTGTGACGTTCAACCCGCGCTCGAGCGCATGCGCAGCCGCGGCTAGTCCGACCGGTCCTGCTCCGATAATGACCGCCGATTTCTGCATGATCTCTCCTTCCAAATCCCTAGATTTATCGAACTATCGGTTAAAAAAATCACGCGGCGTTTGTTTCGACCGCGTCGGCGCAGCATTGATCGACCAGAAACCCGACCAGCGCCTGCATTTCCTGGTAGTTTGCGCGGCAAATCAGCGTTGTTCCGTGCCGTTCCTGGCACACCAAGCCAACCTGAATCAGCTTCTGAAGATGATGAGACAGCGTCGAAGCTGCGG
>DATFOT010000238.1:0-5888 GCA_035265265.1 Aestuariivirgaceae bacterium
ATAGGTCGCGATCTGCTGTTCCGTTAGCGCGATCGCTCTTGAGGGCTGCGCAGCCACCTCTTCGGACAAAGTCGCGAGCATGGCCTTGGCAGCATCGATGTAGTCTGGATCAATGTCCAACAACGGGTCAGTCGGCTCCTGTTCGCTGGAAAGAGCGGCCGAGAGGCGCTCGCCGATCTCAACCAGTCGGGCCTCGTTCCCCATATGCGCAATCCTGAACGTCATAGGTGCCTCCATCTCACCCGTCCGACTTTCCAATGCGAAGCGAGAGGTTAAGTTCCCCGTAGAGGACCTGGGAGCTGTCGAACCTTCGGTTCGATGAGCACAGTCAGCAGCCAGACGGAGCACTTGCAGCTCGCGTTCTCGAGACCTTTGTTTTCCCTACTCTCGGCGGATTAACAGCGCGGATGGTGGTGACCCCGGCAGGACTTGAACCTGCAGCCCTCAGATTCGAAGTCTGATGCTCTATCCGTTGAGCTACGGGGCCCGTCCACGATGGCCGATCGGGCGCCCCTTCATTAGGCTCAAGAACAGCAATACGTCAATCGATCAGACCAAGGTCTCCCGGGGTTTTAAATCCGGAAATTCACTGTAAGTTCGCCCGTGCGAGGAACATTTACGAGAGGTAATGATGCCAGGCAGTACGGAGAATAGTCATGGTGAGGGGTATTTGCTGCTGGATGCGGCTGACATCCGCAACGGGTTGGCTGGAACGAAACCGGGCTGGGTAATGGGCTCGTTTGCTTCGGCCGACGATCCAAGATTCAGCCGCGAATTCGAGGTGAAAGAGTGGGACCTACGCTCAATGCGTCGAGATTGGAGAGACGGCATGGATTGCGGGAATGAATATATCGCTGTGCTCGATGGTGTGCTCACGGTCGTTCTGGGCCGTTTGACAGAGGATGGACGGACCGTCGCCGTAGCAAAAGAGATCGAGCTTGGACCGGAACAGCGCATCATCCTTGCGCCTGGCATATTGCGCAGCTTTCGGGCTACGGAAAATGTAAAAGCTCTAACCGTCCGCCACTGCTCTCGGCCTTAACTCACTCGCCCGAGCGTGCCAAATCTCTCCATGAACCATAGCTTGCGCTCGGTTCCAGCCTATCGGCCTTGCCCTTATTCTGATCCAGCCGCTTCTGCTCTTCTTCGCGCCTTGCCAATTCTTCCAAGACGTCGGCAATGATGACCACAATCTTGCCGACAATTTCCTGCTTGCGCTCCCGCTCCCTGGCCACGGCTATCAGCGAGGTGAGAATGGACGCCGCCTCGCGAAGTTCAGATCGAGAGGCACGCAGTTCGAGTTCATTAGCGGCTAGTGCAGCACTGATCCAGTCTTCGGCGGATGCTTCGGGTTGCGGCAGTTCGCGGGTCTGCAGTGTGCGGGCATTTTCACGGGGCCGATCCGGAAGCGAACCGGTGGGGAGTTCTCCGGACAGTCCTCTTTCTGCCGCTGAGGGAAGCTGGCGTTTCATTTCCTCAAGGATAACGGGCAAGTTACCGAATTTTTTGCTCGCCTGCTCAACGATCGCCGGCCGCTCTGTCATCGCCTTTTGGATCAGTTGTTCCTGCAGCGCCATATACTTCGTCCAAACCTCCAAGGAAAAAGGATCAAGCTCGTGCAGGACACGTATCTGATCCAGTACAGGATCGTCGAAGGTCTGGGCACGGGCGGAATGGGCAGCGCCGAACAGCAGGCTTAAGCTCGCAACGAGTAAAAAATGGCTCACCGCAGCCTGCCAGAGAGTTCCTTAAGGTGAATCAAGCCGCCCTCGAGTTGGCGGTCGCTTTCAGCGATCCGCAATTGCAGAGCGCGCAGGTCGCCCGTGAGCCGGTCGAGCTCGGAGCGAATGCCTGTGATTCCCTGATCGTTCCTATCGGCGTGAACCGTGCTTATCAGCCCCATCTGGACAGCCAGTGCACTGCCCTTCTCTATGGCCTTGAGTTCCGCTTCGACCGCCGAGACGCGGTTGGACAAGTCCTCATGTTCAGCATTCCTTGAACGACTGCTCTTGATGGCCTGGAGTTGTGTTTCGACAGCCGTCATGCGGCTGTTCATCTTCGCCTGCTTGCTGCGGACCTCCTGCTGACCGGACCCGAACTCAGCGCGCAACGACCGCATTTCACCGTCAGTCGTGGCACAGCCTGCCACGAGCTGCGACATCAATAACGCAACCAACACCTGTTTCACGTGACCTGCCGCCCACGGATTAAATCACAGAATGGCTGGAGCTCAGCCATCGGCCAGGGTTCGATAGGGACATTGCAAAGGGGCGAGCAACTACGGATGACACGCCTCGCCGCAAGACCTGCTCTCACCATAGCTCGCCGCAAAGATACAATAATTTCTCCGGCAGCTTGAGTCCTTTTTACGGTTTGTAGTGGTTCATTATGAGACAGCGCAATGAACTAGCGGTAATTGCGCTGCAGGCTGTTGTGAATGGAAGTGGCGGCAACGGCAGCGTGACCAGTAGCCACCGCCAATTGATGAAGGTCGGATACGACGTCACCTGCAGCGAAGAGGTGACGGACAGACGTCTGTTGCTTGGCATTGGCGATCAATCCGCCTGCCCTCGTGCTCCGGGCGCCGAGCTTAAGAGCCAGTTCGGAGCGGATCGTGCTGCCGAGGGCCGGGTACAGAACATCGACCGTGAACCGACCCCCATCCGCCATGACGGCGGTAATTTGTTGCCCTTCCGCCTCTACATCGGTGACTCTCGCGGAAGCAATTGCAATTCCTGCCGCGCGAAGTTCGCGCCTGACAGATAGACGTATCATCCGTTCGTCGTCGGTCGGCAGAAACGATATCATTTTGCTATAGGTGCGCAGGAAGAGAGCCTTTTGAGGGGCATGTTCGGCTGGGCCGAGGACGCCGATGTGACGGTCCATGGCTTCATAAGCATCGCATATCGGGCAGAATCTAATCGTGCCGTGATCGACAACTTGCTTCAGGCCTGGAACATCGGGGCTGTGGTCCACAATACCGGTGGCAAGCAGAACCCGCCTGGCAAAAACGGTTCTACCGTTCTTCAGACCCGCTGCGAAGGTGCCGTCGGGTTTTCTGTTCAAATCTGTAACCGTTTGCTTCTCGTGGGCAATGTCGTATTGCGCAGCCTGGCTTCGGAGCGCGTGGAGAAGTTCCTGACCGGAAATGCCCCGATAGCCAGGATAATTGTGGCTGGATGGAATCAGCTCAGCACGGCTCTGAGCGTCGTCCACGAGCAGGATTTCGCGGCGAAAACGAGCGAGGTAAATTGCTGCGGTTAAGCCCGCAGGGCCTCCACCGATGATAAGACAGTCAACTCCGCTTTCTATGGCCACTGCTACCTGCTCTTCTTCTCAAAATCGCTCTAGATATCAAGTTAGGGACCTTTGAGGGTGCAATTTCGCCCCCAGCGAGATCCAGCCCCGCGCGTTGCGTGTTGATAGTTTTCGGGGGATAATCAAGCTTCTGTCCGGGTGTTTCGCAATGAGCAGAGGATTTCCGTAATGAAACTATTCAAGACCATTGTGGTTGCCGCCATCTTGGCTGCGGGCTTGTCCGGCACGAGCCAGGCAAGAGCGGCATCGGGCGTAAATATTGGTGCGCTGAACTGCACAGTATCCGGCGGGATAGGTCTTTTGCTCGGTTCTTCAAAGGGCATGAACTGCATTTTCCACCCGGTGAGTGGCCCGCCTGAGGATTACACGGGTTCGGTCACGAAGCTTGGAATCGATATCGGGATCACCGGCCGGACCTATATAGCTTGGGCAGTGTTTGCTCCCGGAAGAGTCAATCCGGGATCGCTCGAGGGCAGCTATAGCGGCGCAACGGCAGAAGCTTCACTCGGGCTAGGTCTTGGCGCCAATGTTCTGATTGGGGGGTCACGAAAATCGATCGCGCTGCAACCCATCAGCGTTCAGGGGCAAACCGGTTTGAATATTGCTGCGGGCGTGGCGAGAATGGACCTGGAATATGTCGGGCCATGAGGCATGGCCGATCTTACGCTCTATTTAACCTTCATTGCAGCGGTGTTGATCCTGGTTGCGATTCCCGGTCCGAATGTGGCAATCATCGCCGCCAACAGCATCTCCCATGGGGTGCGTTACGGAGCGGTGACCGTCGCCGGAACGAGCAGCGCCATGGTCCTCCAGCTCACCATCACGGTGATGGGCATGGCAGCCTTACAGGCCGCGCTGGCAAGCTGGTTTGAATGGTTGCGCTGGCTCGGAGTGATCTATCTTCTCTATCTCGCGGTACGAGCATGGCGTGCGCCACCGGAAGTTCTAAATGCCGCTCCAGAACCGCGTTCCATAGTCAAGATCTACCTCAGGGGGCTTTTGGTCTCCCTTTTCAATCCCAAGACGCTGCTGTTTTACGGTGCATTCCTGCCGCAATTCATTGCCCCTCACAGGCCACTGCTTGCCCAGCTGATCTTGCTATCGGTGAGTTTTCTCGTCACCGCAACGCTTGTTGATTTATCTTGGGCTCTGCTTGCCGCGCGGGTTGGGCATATATTACGCCAACGGTCTAAAATCAGAAACAGGCTCACCGCCCTGCTCATGATTGGCGCTGGAATCGGCATGGCGCTCGCCAAGAAAAACTGACGCCTCTATCCCCGCGGACCCAAGCCGCTATCTGACTCTTCATCCTCCGTCTCGTCGAGGGGCGCGTCTTCGTCCAGATCTGCGTCTTCGTCCAGGTCTTCGGCAAGATCTTCTTCCTCGCGCATCGGATGTGGTTCGGTGTTCGGAGGGGTGAAGGGAAGGTTCTCCTTTGGCATTGCCATCTCCTCTGCTTGGCTGCGGCCCCTGCAGACAACGAGCGAGAAGTCGGGCAGTTGCGCGAGCCGCCCCTAGGGGCTCAGCCTCTTCCAAATGCGCTGAAGCTCTTCCTCGGCATTCTCCGGCAGGGGGTGCAGAATCTGGAGCCGTGTGAGAACTTCAGACGGGGGGTAAAGGCCGGGATCGTTCATAAGTTCCGCATTGATGTAGGGTGCGGAAGCTTTGTTGGGGTTGGCATACTGCAGATAGTTGGTGTTGGCAGCCGCGACCTCAGGGTCGAGCATGAAATTGAGGAATTTATAGGCAGCGTCGATGTTGCGGGCGTTCTCGGGGATGACCATGAGGTCGAACAATAACTCACTGCCTTCAATAGGCACGTAATATGAAATCTTGCCCTTGCCAGCCCTGGCACGCGCCTGAAGGACGTCACCGGAATAGCCAATGGCAGCGCAAAACTTCCCCTCTGCCAAGCCGTCTATGAATTGAGCGGCCGGGATTGTTTTGAGGTAGGGCGACACCTGCGACAGCACTTGTTCGACTGCCTCAAGGTCAGCAATTCCGACATGCCCAATATCACCGCCAACATAACCGACCAAGGCCGGAATAATATCTGCGGGCACATCTACGACTGCCAGTCCGCAGGCGGATAGCTGCTTCGCAATATTCGGATCGAGGAACATCGCGAGGCTGTCAACCTTTGCCTCGGGGAGTATCTTCTTTACCGCTGCCTCGTTCACTCCAATGCCGATCGTTCCCCACATATAGGGGATGGAGTGCTTGTTCTCAGGATCAAGCTTTGCAGTATAGCGCAGGGCTTCGGGATCAAGATTCTTGAAATTGGGAAGTTTCTTACGCTCAATTTCCTTAACCGCTTGTTTGTCCAGTATGGGACGCATTTGCGAACTTGACTGCACGATCACATCGTAAAGCGGAGACTTTGCCAGCAACAGCTCCTTGGTAATGTCCGGGTTGTCGAATACGTCGTGAACGACCTGAATTTTGGTTTGCTTGGTGAAGCGTTCGAGTACGGCGGGGTCGATGTAGTCGGGCCAGTTGAGCACCCTCACCTGGCCTTTGGACTTCTGCCCGATCAGCAGCAAGGCTCTTTGGATGCTGTCATGCGTATT
>DATFOT010000239.1:0-4344 GCA_035265265.1 Aestuariivirgaceae bacterium
CCTAAACAGCAAGATGCGCCGCACCAGTGTCTGCGGAGCTGCAGAGACTATCCTTATCGACCGCCCCGCCCTGCCGCAATCGCGCGAGATCATCCGTGTACTCATCGATGCCGGTTGCGAAGTGCGCGGCGACCCCGAGATTTCCGGCCTCGATACCCGTGTGCTGTCCGCCGTCGAGCAGGACTGGTCGACCGAATATCTCGATGCCGTGGTCTCCATCGGGGTCGTCGACGGTGTTGCGGGCGCCGCGCGCCACATCCGCCGATATGGATCGCAGCACACCGAGGCCATCGTTACCGAGAACCCGGCTGCCGCCGAAGAGTTTCTCGACATGGTCGACAGCGCCATTGTCCTGCACAACGCCTCGACCCAGTTTGCCGACGGCGGTGAGTTTGGATTCGGCGCCGAGATCGGCATAGCAACGGGCCGCCTCCATGCTCGTGGGCCTGTCGGTCTCGAGCAGCTCACCACCTTCAAATACAAGGTGCGCGGCGAAGGTCAGCTTCGACCTTGAGATCGATGCTGGAACGCGTCCGAATCCCGCAATTTTCCCCGGGCCAGCGCATTGGGCTCTATGGCGGCTCCTTCAACCCCCCTCATGCCGGTCACTATGCTGCAGCGCTGGAAGCGCTCAAATCGGCAAGGCTGGACTGGGTATGGTGGTTCGTCTCGCCGCAAAATCCCCTTAAGGATCCCACCCACACCGAAGATTTTCGCGAACGAATGGCGCTCGCGCGCACCATTGCCACTCATCCCCGGTTCATAGTGTCCGATTTTGAAATGCGGGTAGGCAGTCGCATGACCGCCGAAACCCTGTACGCCCTAGAACCTGTGCTGCATCGCGGCAGATTTGTCTGGATTATGGGTGCCGATAGTCTGGCCGGCCTGCACCACTGGCGGCGCTGGAGGGAGCTTCCTCGAACCCTTCCCCTCCTCGTCATCGACCGCCCCGGTTGGACGTTCCGGGCGTTGAGTTCGCGCGCTGCGCATTATCTGGCTCCTTGGCGGTTAAAGGAAAGCGACGCCGCTCTGCTGCCCGGTATCCGCCCGCCAGCCTGGGTTTTTTTAACGTTGCCGCTGCGGAAGGAAAGTTCCACCGCAATCCGCAGCGGCACTGTCACCCCCAAGACACATAGAAAGCCTTGAATAGACGAGTGGAAGGCATAATCTATGGAGTGTCTGAACAACGTTCCTGCAGAGTCCTTGAAGAAACTGCCTGAATTTAGAACGGTCATGACGGAGAGCGCCGCTGGGGCCTCGCACCTCGGCCCGCGCCATTTCAAAGAGGAAGACACCCCCTGAAAGCCACAGCCAAGCGTAGCGGCGCCCGCAAGCGCGTCGCAACCGACAAGCCTGCAGCGAAAGGCAAGCAAACTTCCAAACTCCTCACCGCAGTCCTAACCTGCCTCGATGACGCCAAGGCCGAAGACGTCACCGCGATCGATCTTGACGGCAAGGGCGCTCTCGCCGATCAGATGGTCATCGCCACCGGCCGCTCCAACCGCCATGTCTCGGCCATTGCCGACCAGCTGATCGAGCGGCTTAAGGCGGAGGGTTTCCGCAATTTGCGGATCGAGGGCGTGCCGCAATGCGACTGGGTGCTGGTCGACTCCGGCGATGTCGTGGTGCATTTGTTCCGGCCCGAGGTCCGAACCTTCTACAATCTGGAAAAACTCTGGTCGCCCCTAGCGCCCGATGAGAGGGTGGCGGTCTGAAATCGGAACCCGTCTCTTCTTAGGTCATGCGCCTGTCGGTCCGCGCCATCGGCAGGCTGAAGTCATCCCCCGAGAATGCCCTTGCCCTCCATTATTTGGGGAATGCTGAGAAGCTCGGCCGTCGTGCGGGCATCCGATCGATCTCGCTCACCGAAATTCCCGAATCGCGCGCCGGCACGCTATCTCTGCGAAAGCGGGAGGAAACCGATCGTCTCCTGGACGCGGTGCCAGCAGGCGCGGTCGTGATTGCCTTTGATGAACGCGGCGAGGAGATGACGAGCCTTCAATTCGCCTCCGAGCTGCGCCGTCTTCTCGATGGCGGCAGCAAGCATGTGGTGTTCCTGATCGGAGGTGCAGACGGCCATGCGCCTGAAATCCGAGCCAGCGCCCGTCTATTGAGCCTTGGCCGCATGACATGGCCGCATGCCCTCGTCCGTCTCATGCTGGCTGAGCAAATTTACCGGTCAGTCACTATTTTGATCAATCATCCTTACCACCGGGCCTGATTTGATCGCCTCTTGCCGCTCAGAAGAAGGCGTCAATGCCGTTTATGAGAAATCCCTTCTGTGCAGCAGTTGTTCTCTTGGCACTGGCCGGAACGGCCAAAGCCGGCACCCTGCCGCAGCCCGCGGCTGCCATGCCGGAAAGCGAACTGGCAGCGGCTGAACGTGCCCTTGAACGGTCGGCTACCCGCCAGCGCAGCCTCTCAGATGACGCCGCCGCGCTGACGAGCGAGCAGGAGCAGCTCTCGGGTCAACTAGTCGAAGCTGCCGCACGCATCAAGGCCAGGGAAGCAATGATCGCCAACTCCCGAACCAGGCTTGCCGAGCTTTCCAAGGCGGAAAGCACGCAGCGACTTGGGCTTGCGCATCGCAACGATCAGCTCGCCCGCCTTTTGGCGGCACTCGTCATGCTCGAGCAGAACCCTCCCCCGGCCCTCGTCGCAGCACCTGCCGATGCTCTTGCCGCCGTCCGTGCTGCCATGCTGTTCGGAGCGGCCGTCCCGGCTCTGCGGGCCGAGGCTGCGCTGTTATCGCAGGATGTGAACCGTCTCGACACCTTGCGCACCTCGGTCGCCGCTGAGCAGGATCAGCTGTCGGCAAATCTCGACAAGCTGCGCTCCGCTCGGCTGCAGCTCGAGCAGCTTCATGATCGCAAGCAGCTTCTCCTCCGTGCCACTGGCACCGCTTTGGCCCGCGAAAGGGAGATCGCCGTCAAGCTGGCCGAGAAGGCCAGAACCCTGAAGCAGCTGGTCGACGCTTTGGCCGAAGAAGCGCGGCAAAAAGCAGCGTCCTTGGCCCAGTCGGCCGCTTCAGCAGCCACAGAAAAGCCCCGTCCGGTCTTTACCCACTCCCTCGGTCGGCTGGACTATCCTGTTCAGGGCAAGCTCCTGCGGCGATTTGGCGATTCCGACGGCCTGGGAGGCGCGGCAAAGGGCATTTCCCTGGCGACTTCGCCTGGTGCCCAGGTGATCGCTCCGGCGTCAGGGCGGGTTGCCTTTGCCGGAGATTTTCGGTCATACGGGCAACTATTGATATTGGATGTCGGCGAGGGTTATCATGTGCTATTGGCGGGAATGGCGCGGATCAGGGTTGAAACCGGCCAGATGATTGTGGCCGGGGAGCCCATTGGTGAAATGGGCGATGGCCCAGGCCAGTGGACGATGATCGGTGACCGGCCAACAGATCCGAGACCGATTATATATGTGGAGTTTCGCAAGGCAGGCACCGCGATAGACCCTATCAAATGGTGGGTTGGCGGCACACAAGAGGCGAATAGTCAGAAAGGCATGAATTGATGAAGTCCGGGCTCAACGACAAGCTCATGCGGTCGGTTGCATTGGTCGCCGCCGGCGCCGTATCCGCTACATTGCTGTGGCACGCCTTTGACGGCGCTAGCGCCGCAAATTCCGATACATACAAACAGCTCAATCTGTTCGGCGATGTTTTCGATCGCGTGCGCGCCGATTACGTCGAGGTGCCCGCAGACGAGATGCTCGTCGAGAATGCCATCAACGGCATGCTCGCCGGGCTCGATCCTCATTCGAGCTATATGAACGCCAAGCGCTTCCAGGAGATGCAGGTCCAAACGCGCGGCGAGTTTGGTGGACTCGGCATCGAGGTCACGATGGAGAACGGCATAGTCAAGGTCATCTCGCCGATCGACGATACACCCGCGTCCAAGGCTGGCATTCTTGCCGGCGACCTGATCGTCCAGATCGACGGAATGCAGGTTCAGGGCCTTACCCTTGAACAGGCCGTGGATAAGATGCGCGGCAAGGTCAATACGCCGATCACTCTGACCATCGCTCGCGAAGGCAAGTCCGATCCCTTCGATGTCAAGCTGGTCCGTGACCTCATTCGCCTGCGTGCGGTGAAATCCGAGCTTGAGGGAGACGACGTCGGCTATATCCGCATCAGCTCCTTCAGCGAGCAGACGCAGGAGGGTCTCGACGCCGCGCTTGCGAGCTTCAAGAGCAAGTCCGGCAACGTCAAGGGCTACATTCTCGATCTCCGCAATAACCCCGGGGGTCTGCTCGATCAGGCCATTTCCGTGTCGGACACATTCCTCGAACGCGGTGAGATCGTATCCACCCGCGGCCGCAATCCGGGCGAAAGCCAGCGCCGTA
>DATFOT010000240.1:0-7293 GCA_035265265.1 Aestuariivirgaceae bacterium
CTGATCGATCTCGCCGGCGTGCTTGCAGGTGCAGGTGCAATCTTTCATCTCGGCATCGTGGCGGCAGCCCTGCATGCGGGATGGCAATTGTCGCGGCTGAACATCGATGATCCCGACAGTTGCCTCGGAATATTCCGGTCCAACCGCGACTTCGGTTTCATTATCCTGGCAGGGGCAATCATTTCTTCACTAGCGGAAGGGACTCCCGTTTCATGAACGATCTCAACGGTGTGGTTTCGCTGGGGCTCGAAGCGGCGAAGGCAAGAGGTGCAGACAGTGCGGATGCAATCCTGATCGAGCAGAAATCGGTCGAAGTATCCATCCTGAACGGTGCAACCGAACATGTCGAGCGGTCGGAAGGATATGATCTGGGACTGCGGGTGTTTTGCGGAAAGTCGCAGGCAATCGTTTCGACGAACAAGCTCGACCAGGACACGATCCAACGAGCGGCAGGGCGCGCGGTGGACATGGCGCGGGCAGCGCCTCCCGATCCTTTCGCAGGGCTCGCAGCCCCAGAGCAGCTGGCGCAGGGCGTGCCCGATCTTGATCTATGGGACGGGAGCGACATCGGTGAGGACGCGCTTCGCGGGCTCGCGAAGGAAGCCGAGGACGCCGGCCTGTCGGTGAAAGGTGTAAGCAGGAGCACCGGTGCCGGCGCCTCGATGAGCACGCGACAGATCGTGCTCGGGACGAGCGATGGGTTTCTCAAAAGCTACCGGCGGAGCGGCTATGGCGTCAGCGTCGCGGTGATCGCCGGAGACGGCACCGGCATGGAGCGCGATTATGATTTTTCCTCCTCGGTGCATTTCCATGATTTGCGGCCCGCAGCCGAAATCGGGCGCAATGCCGGCGAGCGCGCGGTGCGGCGGCTCCATCCGCGGAAAGTCAGCTCGCAGCGGGTCAGCATCGTTTACGATCGGCGAATCGCTGCGAGCCTCATCGGTCATTTGGCGGGCGCGATCTCGGGGCCGGCGGTGGCGCGCGGCACGAGCTTTCTCAAGGACATGCTGAATAAACAGGTGTTCTCGCCGGGAATCACCATCATCGATGATCCGCATATGACGCGGGGTCTCGGATCGCGGCCGTTCGATGCCGAAGGGGTTCGGGTGTGGCGCATGGACGTGGTGGCGGAGGGGACATTGCGCAGCTTTCTGCTCGACCAGAGTTCCGCCCGGCAGCTTAGGCTCGAGCCCACCGGCCATGCGAGCCGCGGCACGGGAAGCCAGCCGTCACCATCGCCGTCGAACTTCTATCTCGCCAAGGGAACTTTATCACCCGACGCGCTGATGGCGGATATCGGCAAGGGCCTTTATGTGACCGAACTGCTCGGCATGGGCGTCAATGGCGTGACGGGCGATTACAGCCGCGGTGCAGCCGGTTTCTGGATCGAGAACGGCGCGCTCACCCATCCGGTGAGCGAGGTGACGATTGCAGGAAACCTCAAGGATATGTATCGCAACCTCACGCCGGCCGACGACCTCGAATTCCGGATGGCGATGAATGCGCCGACATGCCGGGTGGAAGGAATGACCATTGCCGGTGCCTGAGCAGGTTATCGCCGATACCGACCACGGCGTTGCGCTCGAGGCGGTGCTCGAGGCAGGTGCCTTGGCGCTGTCGCAATTTCGCAAGGGGGTGAAGTCCTGGCGCAAGGCTGACGGCACGCCGGTAAGCGACGCCGATATCGCGGTCGACAAGCTGCTGCGCGATCGGCTGAGGGCGGAGCGGCCGGACTATGGCTGGATGTCGGAGGAGTCCGAGGCGACATATCAAGGCGAGAAGCGGTTCTGGCTCGTCGATCCGATCGACGGGACGAGCGCTTATCTGAGCGGCAATCCCTCATGGTGCATTTCGCTCGCGCTGATCGAGAATGGGATTGCCGTATTCGGTTTGATCCATGCTCCGGCGGAGGCAAGGACCTATAGTGCGCAACGGCAGGGCGGGGCGAGGCTGAACGGCAGAACAATCTGCGTTAGCCCGCGGCAGGAACTGGAGGGGGCGCGCCTCATCGCCAACGCGTCGGCGCTGAAGCCGCAACGCTGGCAAAAACCCCTGCCCGCCATCGAGCGCCTGAACGTTCCGTCACTGGCGCTCAGGCTCGCCCATGTGGCGGAGGGCTCGTGCGAAGGTGCGCTCGCCTTGAGTTACAAGCATGATTGGGATTTGGCGGCCGGCGACGTGATCGTTCGCGAGGCAAAGGGCATGATGAGCGATCTTGACGGCGCTGAGCTGCGCTACAGCGAACACCATCCGCCAAGACGCGGGTTCATCGCGGCGGCACCCGGCATTCACGCGGCACTGATGGCACGAGGCCCGAGGCCAATTGAATGAGGGGGCAAGAGATATGACGGCGGATGGGGAAAAGAAGCAGCTTTTGCACCTGGTTTTCGGGGGCGAGCTGGAAAATCTCAATGGTGTTTCGTTCAAGGATCTGGGCAGTCTCGATATTGTCGGCATCTATCCGAATTATGCCGAGGCCTACAGGGCGTGGCAGGCAAAGGCACGCGAGACGATCGACAATGCGCAGATGCGATATTTCATCGTGCATCTGCACCGGCTGCTCGAACCGGTCGAGTGATATTGTCTGATCAATTGGCTATTTCATCGGACAAAATTCTATAATAGGGTTCGAGAGGGGAGCGGGTGCGCCATGCTCAACACCGATCGGCCGAAACCACACAGCCGTAAAGCAAACAGCCTCCATGGGCGGATTGCCAATGATCTAGGAGCGCGCATCCTGGCCGGCGAGTTCATGCCCGGCAACTCACTACCCAATGAAGCGCAATGCGGGAAGGCCTATGGCGCGAGCCGAACGGCGGTGCGAGAGGCGATGAAGACGCTCGCCGCTAAAGGCCTGGTGCGCTCGCGGCCGAAAGTCGGCTCCCGCGTCGAACCGCGCTCGCGGTGGAATCTATTCGATCCCAATGTGCTCGGCTGGTACTGCGCGTCTGCAGATTTCTACCGCTTCGCGGCGGATGTGCAGCAAATCCGCAGGATGGTCGAGCCGGAAGCGGCGGCACTTGCAGCGGCGGCCCGCGGACCCATCGAACTCAGCAGGATCGAGGAGGCCTATGGGGAAATGGCGGCAACCGCGGATGCCGATCTGTGGAACGCGGCGGATGTGCGTTTCCACCTCGCCATCCTCGATGCATCGGGCAACGAGCTGCTGCGCCCGTTCGGACGCGTGATCGAGTCCCTGCTCGCCAATCTTTTCGTCTTCACGATGGCAACCGGCGAGGACCAGCGTGCGTCGCTGATGCAACATGAAGCCATTCTCAGGGCCATCCGCGACTGCAAGCCGGTTACCGCACGGCTGGCGGTGCGCAAGCTCCTGGCACAAACCGACCGTACCATCGAACGGAGCAGAGTGCGCAGGAGTTCGCAGCAGAAGGCATGATGGTGCGATGGACGGGATGCGGCAAAGCGGAAGCTACAAGGACATCGTGCGGCTGGAGAATGTACAAAAATATTTCGGCGCGATTCATGCGTTGAAGAACATCAATCTGACGATCGGCCGAAATGAGATCGTCGGGCTGATCGGCGACAATGGTGCCGGCAAGTCGACGCTGATCAAGACTCTCACCGGCGTGCTGAAACCGAGTTCGGGCCGCATCTATATCCGCGATCTAGAAATCGATCTCGACGATTATTCGGTCAGCATGGCGCACGATCTCGCCATACAGACGGTGTATCAGGACAAGTCGCTCGGCGAAAAGCAGCCGCTGTGGCGCAATTTCTTTGTCGGACGGCAGATTACCAACCGCTGGGGGTTCATCGACATCAAACGAGAAAAGGAGGTTGCCGAAGACATATTGCGGCGGGCGATCGGCTTCCGGGGCAAGGGCATCACGGTCGATTCCAACGTTCAGCAGCTTTCGGGCGGGGAGAGGCAGGGCATCGCCATCGGCAGGGCCATGCATTTCAAAGCGGACCTCATCGTGCTTGACGAGCCGACGGTGGCGCTGGCGGTGAAGGAAGTGCGGAAAGTTCTGGATTTCGTACGAGACATCAAGACACAGGGCCATGCCTGCATCTACATCGAGCATAATCTTGCCCATGTGCATGAGGTGGCCGACCGGATGGTCGTTCTGGACCGCGGCGAGATCGTCACCGAGATGCGGCCGCAGGACATGACGGTCGCCGAGCTGACCGAATATCTGATCGAGCTGCAGCATAAGGTGTGAGGCAAATGAGCAGGACTTTCGCAGCCGCACGATCTCTCCAGCGCATGGAAGCGCTGCCGATCATCGCGGTGTTCGCGCTCCTGCTGTTCTTGTTCATGGCAACGGCACCGGCGGTGTTCCTCAAGCCGAACATCTACATGACGTTCATGTCGACCCTGCCGCCGCTGATCCTTCTGTCGATCGGACTGACGTTCGTGATCGGCGCGGGCGAGATCGACCTGTCGTTTCCATCGGTCATCGCCTTTTCCGGTTTCGTCTTTGCCGTCCTGTTCAAGGAGCACGGGCTCGGCTGGCTGGCGGTTGTCATCGCGCTCGGCTCCGGCGTGCTCGTGGGATATGTCAACGGCGTGCTCGTGGCGCATCTCGGCATTCCTTCCTTCATCGCCACGCTCGGCACGCAATTCTTCTGGTCGGGGATGGCAACGGTGCTGTCGGGTGGCAAGTCCTATGCGCTCAGGGGGGCGGAGCAGTCTTCGGTATGGCGATGGCTCGTCGGCCGGTTCCATTTCGGCGGGGGGCAGTATGACTGGTACAATCAGATCCCGATGCAGGCCGGGTGGACAGCCATCATCGTGGTGTTCTTGTGGTTCATCCTGAACCGCCACCGGTTTGGAGAGCACGTGCTGTTTCTCGGTGATTCGAACGATGTGTCGCGCGTCGTCGGCATCGAGGTGGAGAAGGAGAAGATCAAGCTGTTCACGCTGATGGGAGCGCTTGCCGCGCTGGCAGCGATCTTTCTGACGCTTGAGAACAAGAATTATTTCGGCAACCAGGGCCAGGGCTATCTGCTCCTGGCAATTGCCGCGGTGCTGATCGGGGGAACCTCGATCTTCGGCGGACGGGCGACGGTCATCGGATCCGTGTTCGGCTGTTTCATCGTGATGGTCATCGAAACGGGACTCGTCGCTTCGGGCCTCGAGGGGTCGTGGGTGAGAACCGTGCAGGGCCTCGTCTTCCTCGCGGCAATCATCTTCTATCTCACGATCGACGAGCCGGAGCGCTGGCGGTCTTTCGCCGGCAGGCTCGCCGGCTTGCACTTCTTTCCGCCCCGCAAGGGCGGTGGCGAACATCCGGCACGATAAGCGTTCCGGGTCGATGAGGGCGTCTGCCCGACAACAGGGAGGAAAAAACATGCGCATAGCGAAGCTATTGATTTGCGGGGTTGCCGCCGTCGGCCTAATGGCCGCGCCGGCGGTTGCTCAGGAGGCACCGGGAGCCGGGGTCACGATCTACATGCAGATGGGCGGCAACGCCGGCGATGGGGCGACCCTGGCAAGGCAGACGGGTGCGGCGGCAGCGGCCAAGGCGCTGGGCGTCGATCAGCTCAATGAGCAATTCTCGGCCTGGGCGCCTGAGAAGATGATCGAGCAGTTCAAACAGGCATTGGCGGCGAGTCCCTCCTGCATTGTGATCATGGGCCATCCGGGCGCGGATGCTTTCAAGGACCTGGTCGATGAAGCCGTGGCGAAAGGAATCGTCGTCACGCATGGCAATTCGCCACTCACCCCGCTGATGGAGGCCCATGGGCCGAAGGGCTTCGGTTATGCAGGCGTCGATCTTTATCAAGGCGGCAAGCTGACAGCGGATGAAATGATCAAGGCCGGCAATCTCAAATCCGGAGACAAAGCAATGGTCTATGGCGTGTTCAGCCAGGCCGAACGCGGCCTCTCCGAAAAGGGGCTCGCCGATACGCTCGAGAAAGCCGGCCTCGCGGTTGAAAGGCTGGAGATCACGCAGGAAGCGAATTCCGATGCATCGCTGGCAGTGCCGATCCTCGCCGCCTATGTGCAGAACAATCCCGACCTCAAGGCCATCGGCACCCAGCACGGCGGCATCACCGGCATTCTCGCCGAGGTGCTGAAGAAAGCGGGCAAGAAGCCCGGCGAAATCACCGTCGGAGGCATCGATCTCGGCCCCGCGACCATCGACGGGCTCAAATCCGGCTATGTGCAGCTGACGCTCGACCAGCTTCTCTATCTGCAGGGCTTCGTGCCGGTGCTGCAGTGCGTGCTCACCGCGAAGTACAAGATGCCCGGCCTCAATCTGAACACCGGCGCCGGCGTCGTGACCTCGCAGACGATCACCGACCTCATACCGCTGATCGAGTCCGGGATAAGGTAGCGAAGAGTCCTACCCACTATCGTCATTCCGGCGAAACCGGAATCCAGCTTCATGTCCTGTGCTCCAAGCTGGACCCCGACTTTCGTCGGGGTGACGAGGTGAGGTCGTGGACCGCACCCCCTTCTCTCCTCAAATTCGCCCCTCTGCCTGGAGGGCGCCCAAGGGAAACTTCCGCATCGGGTCCTGCTTCTCGATCGCGCGGAGAAGAGCGTCGGCCTCGGCGCAATCGACGCGCATGCGCTCGATGAGCGCTGCGGCAGATGGAAACTTCACATCGTCGCGGATGAAGCCCTGAAACTCGACATCGATCGTCTCGCCATAGATGTCGCGGTCGAAGTCGAGCAGAAAGACTTCAAGAAAACGGCGCCCGGTTTCGAAGGTGGGGCGGGTGCCGACATAGGCGGCGGCGCGATGATTCTCACCCTGCAAACGGACTCGCACGGCATAGATGCCTTCCAGCGGCTCGACGCCGCGGTCGAGAACGATATTGGCGGTTGGGAAACCCATGGCACGGCCGCGGCGATCACCCTCGACGACCGTGCCGCTCACCATCCACCAATAGCCGAGCGCATGGGCGGCATCGCCGACGCGGCCGTGGCGAAGATCATCGCGAATCGCACTCGAAGAGAACGGTGCCAGGCCATCGTCGTCGGTGACCTGGTCGATGGTCGAGACGGCAAAACCGAGTTCGGCGCCGAGTTGGCGCATGGTCTCGGGGCTGCCCTTGCGCCCATGACCGAAATGGAAATCGAACCCGGTGACGACATGCGAAACGCCGAGACGATGGATGAGAATGCGGTGCACGAAATCATGGGCTTCGAGAGCGGCAAGCTCACGGTTGAATTCCAGAACGGCCATGAAGTCTGCGCCGAGGGCAGCGAGCAGCCGGCACTTCAGGGAAGGCGTGGTGAGGCGGAATACCGGCTGGTCGGGGCGAAAGAGCGCGCGGGGGTGAGGCTCGAACGTCAACACGCCGAAGGGCGATGCA
>DATFOT010000241.1:0-2242 GCA_035265265.1 Aestuariivirgaceae bacterium
CGCCTGGCCAAGACCAAGGGCATTACCGTGGTGCTGGTCGGCCATGTGACCAAGGAAGGTGAGATCGCCGGGCCGAAGGCGATCGAACATCTCGTCGATACCGTGCTCTATTTCGAGGGCGACCGAGGTCATCAATTCCGCATTCTTCGGGCGGTGAAGAACCGATTCGGGCCGACGGACGAGATCGGCGTTTTCGAAATGTCGGACGGGGGGCTGAAGGAAGTCACCAATCCGTCGCGGCTGTTCATGGGAACGCGGGAAAACGCCACGCCCGGCTCGGCCGTCTTCGCCGGCATTGAGGGCACGCGGCCGCTGCTGATGGAGGTGCAAGCGCTGGTTTCGCCCTCGGTGCTGGGCAATCCCCGCCGGGCGGTCGTCGGATTGGACCAGAACCGCCTTGCCATGATACTCGCCGTGCTCGAGGCGCGCGGCGGCGTGGCGATCGGCGCGCATGATGTTTATCTCAATGTGGCCGGTGGCCTGAAGGTGCGGGAACCCGCGGCCGATCTCGCGGTTGCAGCCGCGCTCATTTCCTCCATGACCGGGCGCATGCTGCCGCAGGAGGCGGTGTTTTTCGGCGAAATCGCGCTTTCCGGGGCCGTACGGCCGGTCAGCCAGAATGAGGCGAGGCTGAAGGAGGCTTCGAAACTCGGCCTCACCCGTGCCGTCGTCGCTGCGTCCAGCGACACGACCCCGGCAAAGGGGCTTGAGACAAAGCTGTTGGAAAACGTGGCCGATCTGGTCGCCTTCGTTGCCAGCGGCTGAATGACGTGGCACGAATTGCATAGGAGGTTCAGGGCATTTCAAGAGCGCCGGCCGATCCTTACGGTGGGGAATGTGCGGTGATATCTGGTTTGCCAGTAGCCCACGGACCCGGCGGATGTGGCAGACCGGTCGAGAGGCACTTTACTGAAGACAGCGGCGGCAATGCTCCGTATAAAGCGGCCTCGATCGGCTTTTCCGCAACTCAATACCGGAACGTTGCACTATGCCTTTCCAACTTCTCGATTTGATCTTGATCGGCATCATGGTGATCTCGGGCCTTTTGGCCCTGATGCGCGGGTTCACGCGCGAGGTCTTGTCGCTCGCGGCCTGGGGCATAGCCGGTGTGGCCGCGCTCGGCGCGGTCCTGTCGCCTGATCTGAACCAATTCGCCGGGCAATATCTTCAGCCCGACATCGTGGCGAAAATCGCACTCGGCGGCGGCGTGTTTCTGATCGTGCTCATCGTCATGTCGCTGATCAGCGTGCGAGTCGCCGATTGGGTTCTCGACAGCGCTGCCGGCGCTTTCGACCGATCGCTGGGCTTTGCTTATGGACTGGCGCGCGGACTGTTGCTCGTTGCGATCGCCTATCTCTTCTACATCTGGCTGGTGCCCAAAGAGAAACACGAGGATTGGATCCGCAATGCGCGACTGCTGCCGGTGGTCGAAGAAGTGAGCGCCGTAGTGCTGTCGTTCCTTCCTGCGGATATCGCCGAAGTGCTCAGGGGCAAAACCTATATCACCAACCAGAATGCTCCCGCCCAGCCGGCGGCAGCGCCCGACCCCGAAGAGGAGGGATACCAAGCCGGCCAGCAGCGAAATCTGAACCAGCTGATCGAAAGCACGGGAGAGGGAGAGAACAGCCCTCCCGATGCGGCTGAGCCGGAGCCGGCGGCGGGGGGGCAGAGCACTACGGGCCAAAGCACTACCGGCCAATAGGTCCGCCGGCGGGGCATAGGGAACCGACTGAGATCATGGTCACGTTCGATCACCACCTGACCTTCGACGACGACAGGCTTAGGGAAGAGTGCGGCGTATTCGGCATCTTCGGTCATGACGATGCCGCCGCCTTGACAGCGCTCGGGCTGCACGCACTCCAGCACCGCGGCCAGGAAGCGGCAGGGATCGTGACCTATGACGGCGCGCGATTTCATGCCGAGCGCGGGCTCGGCCTCGTCAGCGACCATTTCTCCACCGAGGAGACAATCGGCCGCCTCAAAGGCCGTGCCGCGATGGGCCATGTGCGCTACTCGACCACGGGCGAGACGATCCTGAGGAACGTGCAGCCTTTGTTCGCAGAGCTTGCAACGGGAGGGCTCGCCGTCGGCCACAACGGCAATATCACCAATGGGCTAACCCTCAGGCGCGATCTCATCGCCAATGGAGCGATCTGCCAATCCACCTCGGACACGGAAGTGATCCTGCATCTCGTGGCACGGTCGCAAAAACAGCGCATCATCGAGCGTTTCATCGACGCAC
>DATFOT010000242.1:0-13774 GCA_035265265.1 Aestuariivirgaceae bacterium
GGTTGTCTGGGAGCCGCTTAGGCATTGCCGCTCGACCTCTGTACGCAGTTTGTCGCCGCAATACAGCCGCCGGCTCCATCCCCCCACTCTAGGCGACAACCGGTTGAGCGCCTCCTTCGATGGGATGGAGTGATTGACTTATTACTCAATAATAGGAATTTTGTCAAGCGGAAGTTTTCCCTCTCCAATTTCATCTTCGCGTGCGCGGACTTGATCCGCGCATCTGCCGCTCTCGACGAGATGGCCGGATCAAGTCCCGCCATGACGCAACAAGAAAACCCTTCCGCCGGGCTTTTCGCCCTCCGGGGTGAAGGAGAGGTGGGAGGCTGGCCCTCCTAGGTGCCTACTTCGAAGAGTAGGACTGGTGCCCACTTCCATTAATTTCGTGAATTAACTGAGTGGGACTATTGCCCTCGTTTGCACGAGGGCGGATATGCGGAGGCCCGACAGCGCTCCCACCGCCATCCGTACCTGCCAAGACGCGCATCAAGGGCGGCTTGGGACAGACGGCAGCTGCTCCACGTATCGACATGAAGAGGTGAGGCTTCCGGATGACCGCCTCCTTCACGGAGCAGATGCTGACCATATACACACATATAGGAATGTTGTCAACAGGGAAGTTTTTCTCTCTCCCATTTAATTCCCGTCATGCTCGGTCATGCTGCGCTCCACCATGAAGGTCACGATGGGCCGAAACGCTTCGCCGCTTCGGCGACTGCTTTTGCGCGCACCACGTCGCGATCCCGCGGCGGTGCGCCGGTCTCAAGGGACGCGATCAGAATCCGCGCTGCTTCGCTTACCTGCTCGACGGCATGGTTGAAGGCTGCCTCATTGGGCCTGGACGGCTGGTTGAAGCCGCTGAGCTTGCGCACGAACTGCAGCGCCGAAGCCCTAATTTCCTCATCCGTTGCTGGAGGCTCGAAGTTGAAAAGGGTCCTGATGTTCCGGCACATGTGAATTCCCTATCTCGCGTCACCGTCAACCACAAAACAGCACAGACCGCTGCTAAACAAGACCATATTTCTTTCGGCGACCGCCCGCCCAGGCACTGATCAGGCGATCGGCGATGATGCCGATGAAGGCAATGCCAAGACCCGCCAGGAGACCCCGACCGGTATCCGCGCCGGGAAGCGCCTTGTAAATTTCTTGTCCCAAATCGCGCGAGCCGATAAGAGCAGTAATGGCAACCATGGCCAAAGCCATCATTATGGTCTGGTTGATGCCGAGCATGATTTCAGGAAGGGCAATGGGCAATTCGACCTTCCACAACCGTTGTGCCGGGGTGGAGCCGGACGCGGTCGCAGCTTCGATAATTACTTGGGGAATCCGCTTGATGCCCAAGTAGGTGAACCGGATGGCGGGAACGCTGGCGTAGGCGAGAATTGCGGCGATGTTGGAAAGATCGCCGACTTTCAAGAGCATGATGACCGGAATGAGATAAATGAAGCTCGGAAATGTTTGTAGCATGTCGCATATGGTCATTACGACGCGGGCCACGCGTTCGTTTCGTGATGACCATATGCCGACCGGAAGGCCGATCAGGACCGATAGGATTGTGGCGCTGGTGACCAAATAGATGGTCAGCATCAGGGGCACCCAGAAGCCGGTGATCAGCATGGTTCCGAGAAGGATGAGGGGTAAAAGCGCCAGCCGCAGCCCGCCCAAATACCACCCGATTGTCGCAACAACCCCAATGAACATGCTCCATGGCATCCCTAGATAGAAGTCCCGCAAGTTCAGCAATAAAGTAACGGTGATCCAGTCGCGCACCGGCTTTATATATTCGTAGAAATTCTTCGAAATCCAACGCACCGCCGCATCGATTATCGGGCCGTAGCTCATGGTGAGCTCTTTCGGCAGAACGGAAAGGGCAGGAAAAGCGCGCGCCGCGATTATCGAAATCGCAAGGAACGCGACAAACAGCAACAGATGACGGTGCCGCCACGCCCAACTCGTACCAGGCTGAAAGCGTGTTATGGGGCGGTGTGCATAAGCTTGCGTCATGCGATCGAGAACGATGGCGATCAGGGTGATGGCAATGCCTTGCTCCGTCGCCTTGCCGATATAGAGCTGCTGGAGCGAGAACAGCAGCTTCTGGCCCAGGCCTGAAGCGCCGACAAGCGAGGCGATGACCACCATCGCCAGGGTCTGCATCACAACTTGATTCAGCCCCAAGAGCAGGATCGGTTTGGCGGCAGGAAGCTGTACCTTCCACAGGAGCTGGCGCGCCGTGCAGCCGGCCATGACCCCGGCCTCGACGGTCTCCGGAGCCACTGTGCGAACCCCGAGGATCACACAACGCGCCATGGGCGGCATAGCAAATATGAAAGTCGCGAGCAGCGCCGGAACCTTGCCGAAGCCGAACAAAACGATTACCGGCACCAGATAGGCCATATGGGGAGTTGCCTGCATCACATCGAAAGCCGAAGTGAGGATGCTCTCCACCCTGCGGGACCGGATCGCCCAGATGCCAAGCAGAAGGCCGATCAGCGCTGCCAAGGGGACGGCAACAATGACGATTGCCAGCGTCTGCATGGCGTCGGGCCAGAGTCGAAACAACGCCAGATAGAGCGTGGATAATCCGCAGAAGAGCGCCAGCCGCAGTCCACCCATCCAATGCGCGAGAATGGCGACACCAGCAACGATGGCGATCCATGGCATGGGCGGCCAGTCATACGCCAGTACGCCGCGGAAGAGCAGCGCTTCCGTCAGGCTCAAGGGCAGGGACAATAACCAAGCGAGGGCCCGGGTGAGGTCCCTGACGGTAAACAGACCGAGACTTGCATCCTTGCCGAGCCAGAGAAACAAATCGGTGATCCACAGCCGGGCCGGGATCACCCAGTCATCCGGCCAATCTGCGGTCCAAGGCGCATAGCGGGCCGCAATGAAAGAAAGCGCAACAGTGAGCAGAGACAGGCTGAGGACGTAATGGAGCCGGCTGAGCGTTGGCACCTGTGACTGCCGGCTGGCCGGAAGGGTAAGGCTCATGGGGCAGCTTGCGGAAATAGAGCTTTAATCATGTGGCTGCGGGTAATGCTGCCAATCGTCCGGCCATTTTCATCGACGACGGCCAGAGGCGTGTCTGCCGCAAGCACCTGAGCAGCGATATCTCCGATACGGGCATTGGCCGATACTGCGGGCCCCGCTATGCCGTTAGAGCTCGACATAATGGAGCGGACTGTAACGATGCGTTCGCGCGGTGCATGTTTGGTGAATTCGCTTACATACTCGTCCGCCGGATTGAGCACCATGTCTTCGGGCGTGGTCAGCTGCACTAGCCCACCGTCCTTCATGATGCCGATACGGTCACCAAGCCTGATCGCCTCCTCGAAATCATGGGTAATAAAGACGATGGTCTTCTTTAAGAGCTTCTGCAGGCGCAAGAACTCATCTTGCATTTCCCGCCGGATGAGCGGGTCGAGAGCCGAGAAGGGCTCATCGAGGAACCAGATTTCCGGCTCGACAGCGAGCGACCTGGCAATACCGACGCGCTGCTGCTGACCTCCTGACAATTCGCGCGGAAAATAATCTTCACGGCCCTCCAGTCCGACAAGCTTGAGGATCTCGCGGGCGCGCGCTTCGCGTTGATCGCGTGCGGTGCCTCTCACTTCGAGCGGGAAGGCGATGTTGGACAGAACATTTCGGTGCGGCAGGAGTCCGAAGTGCTGAAACACCATGCCCATCTTGTGCCGGCGGAGCTCGATCAGCTGGCGATTGGACACCTGCATCAGGTCCTGTTCGTCGAAAAAAATGTGCCCGGCAGTGGGATCGTTGAGCCGGGTGAGTGCCCGGATCAGAGTCGATTTTCCCGAGCCCGACAGGCCCATGATGATCAGAATTTCACCAGCGCGAACCTCGAAGGACACAGCACGCACCGCGCCGATGTAGCCCTCAGCGGCCAGCGCTTCCTGCGAGGGATTGCGGCCGTGCCGCATGAAAAATCGCTGCGGGTCGGGGCCAAAGATTTTCCACAGGTCTACACAGGAAATTTTCGGTTCGATCATCAGCGACCGTGCGGCTCCCCCTGGGCCAAGCATGCGCAATAACAAGGCCGGGCGCAACAGCAGCTGCGCCCGGCCGAAGGTCTTCGCCTGGTAAGTTATTCAAGCCAAGGTTTCCAGACCGCTTCGTTCTCGTCGAGCCACTTCTTTGCGGCTTCTTCCGGAGTCATGCCCGATACATCGACCATGGCGGCAGCTTCTGCGATCTGCGGGTTGGTGAAATTCACCTTCTTTATAACTGCCGCTGCGCCCGGCCACTTCTTTTCAAGATTTGGTGAGCCGGCTTTCTTGAGGTATCCCTTTTTCGGAGCGCCGCAGTCAAATACCGCGTCCGGATTCATCCCCCATTTCGGATCATCGTGGCAGGCCTTGTCATAATCCGGAAATTCGACGAATTCACCTTCGAATTTCGCCTCGATGAAGTTCGGCGTCCAGTTGAACAAAACGATCGGCTCCTTGCGATCATAGGCCGACTGCAATTCGGCCCACAAGGTTGCGGCCTGACCGACCGGCACCTCCTGGAAGTTCATCTTCAGCGCCTGGATGCGCTCGGAATAATGCTTGCCCCAATCGGCAGGTGGACCAACAAAGCGACCTTTGTCGCCGGTCTCGGCGGTCGCAAATTTCGCCGCGCAGGCATCGAGCGCCTTCCAATCGGGCAGGCCCGGACAGACATCCTTCACATATTTCGGATACCACCATTCCTCGCGGGTGGTTGCTTCATGAGCACCATAGTCGACGGCACCTTCGGCCAGAGCCTTTTCAAAGCTATCCCGCTGCGAGCCCTCCCATACTTCGATCTGGAAATCCATATCACCAGCAGCAATTGCTGGATATTGGAGCTGCGTATCCGACGATACGTATTCGACGTTGTAGCCCTTCTTTTTCAGCAACTCTCCGACAACGGTCGATAAAACCAGCTGACTGGTCCAGTTGTTCTGCACGATTTTTATCGGATCAGTCGATTCCGGGGTCTGCGCCGTTGCCGGTCCCCAAAGCAGCAAAGCAGGGATCAGGGCCCCCGCAGCAATCATTTTACGCATTGTCATGGTTTCCTCCCACCAACAAGCACGACAGGGCCCCTGCGGCCCGTGCCTGTGCAGCTTCGGCTGCTGCCAATAACCTTAGAGAGCACTTGGTCGGGATACAAGTTACGAGGCCAGCTCGAAACGGGAGCAGGCTCACGTTTCCCAGCTGCTGTGGTTGAATTGTGTCGCAAGCAGGTACATCATTCCCTCGCTGCGTCCCAGCATTCTGTGTACTTAAAGAACGTCCGCAACAAAGACAGAGGAGACCGCCATGGACACGCTCTCCGCGACAAGGCCTCCATTCGATTCAGCCCGCCTCGACAGGCTTCTGGAAGAAGCAGAGATCGATATCCTGCTCGTCACCTCCAAGCACAACATTCAATATCTGACTGGCGGGCATCGTTTCTTCTTTCACGATTATGCCGATGCGATCGGGGTCAGCCGCTACATGCCGGTACTTATCTATCCTCGCGGGAGAGCGAAGGCCACGACCTATGTGGCCAATCCGATGGAGGCCTATGACCGCGACATGGGCAAGTTCTGGATGAGCAATCTTGTCTTAAAGGGTTGGGGCACCGTCGACGGGGCCCAGAATACGATTGCACAGATCAATCGACTGGGCGGAGGCAAGCGTATCGGCGTGGAGAAAGCCTTCCTGCCGGCTGATGCTTATGAGATGCTGCGCGCGGCCTTTCCGACTGCTGCATTCGTGGAGGCGCATTTTCCCCTCGAACGACTGCGGGCCATCAAGACGCCCGCGGAACTTGAATTGCTGCGGGAGGCCTCCGATCGCGTCGTCGAGTCGATGATTGCAGCCATAGCAATTGCACAACCCGGCATGCGGAAGAGCGAACTCGCGGATGCCCTCAGGCGCGAGGAGGTCGGCCGGGACCTGATCTTCGAATATTGCCTGGCCACCGCCGGCACGAGCCTTAACCGAGCGCCCTCCGACCAGATCCTCAATCGGGGAGACATCCTGTCGCTGGACAGCGGCGGAAACTACAAGGGTTATATCGGCGATCTGTGCCGCATGGCCATCCTCGGCGAGCCGGATGCCGAACTGATCGACCTGCTTGCGGAAGTGGAGGCGATCCAGCAGGCTGCCCGAAAGCCGATCAGGCCAGGAGCCCGAGGCGGTGACATCTTCCAAGAGCCGCTTCGCATAATTGAATCATCCGCCAACAAGGCCAGCCTTCACTTTATGGCCCATGGCATGGGTCTGGTGAGCCATGAAGCGCCGAGGCTAACGTCAGGCGCGCCACAAGGTTACGAGGGTTGTGATGCCGACCTCCCATTGGAAAGCGGCATGGTGATCTCGATTGAAACGACCATGGCCCATCCACGCCGCGGGTTCGTGAAGCTGGAAGACACGCTTGCCGTGACGGAGACCGGCTGGGTGGCCTATGGCGACGGCCAGCGCGGGTGGAATAACGCCGGAGGATAATGCGTGGACGGCAATCTGTGGAACATTGGCATCCGAGTCGCCGACGTCGAGAAGGAGGTTGCCTATTTCATGGCTCTCGGCGCGGTGCTGCGCGTCAAAGACAAGCTCACGACCAATAATGGCCAGTTTGAATATGCGCTGCTTGATTTCGGGGGCACGCGGCTGTTCCTGACACCCAGGACGGTTTTCGAGCACGCCCTACCGGAACCGCTCCGCGATGGACTCACCCACGCCGTGTTCGAAGTGAATGATGTCGATGCCACTTTGAAAGACCTTGTGGCCCAGGGGACCGAAGTTCTGATTGCGCCCATGGAGATCGATGCGGGGCTGGGGTCGCGGCGACTCGCCTTCTGCCGTACGCCCGGTGGTGTCGTGTTCGAAATAATGCAGGTTCGAGTAAACGCCCTCGTGGATGGTGCTGCGCAGTGAAGCGTGCTTGGCGGCGGTTTTGCCGCAGCACGAGTGCATGACGTCACCCTCCATGAAAGCCGCGCAGTTTCCAGGTATTCAGGAACGCTTCGGCTTCTTCCAAAGTCAGGTTCCCCTCTTCAACCGGAGCAGACACATCAGCAACCCGGCGCAATGAATAATTAGATCCATGCTTTTCGACGTGGAACAGGAGTTGCTTTGCCAAGTCCATCATTGCTCGCTCGCGATCACTCATCGACGTCACGGAGCCTTGTAGTCGTCGTGGAGATGCCACCACTCGTAAGGCGGGGTCTGGGGGTAGCACTCCGACGAGTCCTCCCATTCCTCCTGGCGCCCGAGCGCGGTCAGGTCGAGGTAGCTCCAGGTGCTTCCCATCGCCTCATCGCCGCGGTTGTTGACGAAATATGTACGGAAGATCCGCTCGCCGTCGCGCAAGAACGCATTGGTGCCGTGCCACTCGCCGACGCCGAAGTCGGCATCGAAGTCGTCGATGAGGGTGTACCAGCGCATGTTCCAGCCCATCCGCGCCTTCCACCGCTTGATGTCCGGCTGCGGCGCTCGCGAGACAAAGGCCAGCGTGGTATCGCGGGCATTCAGATGCGCGAGGTGTGAGACCTGGTCGGCGAGGAAGGAGCAGCCACGGCACCCCCCCTTCGGCCAGTCTGCCACGCCGGGCTCGAAGAAGAAGCGGTAGACGATCAGCTGCCGGCGTCCCTCGAACAGGTCGAGCAGGCTCGCCGGGCCGCTTGCTCCAGCGAAGCGGTAGGCTTTCTCCACCACCATCCTCGGCATCCGGCGGCGCTTGGCAGCCAGCGCATCGCGAGCACGGGTGAGCTTCTTTTCCTCTGCCAGCAGCTCTTGGCGGGCGGCCTCCCATTCCAGCGGCGAAGCGATCGGCGGCGTTTTCATTGAGAACCGTCCTCCATCAGGCATCGTTTATAAAGTGGGGACGTACTCATGCACGGAGGCAACTTAATGGCAGGAAACGCGGTAAATATCGGCCCACGGCGCTGGGGCCGCTGGAGGATAGCGGCCTTGGCAGTCGCAGCGCTCCTATTGCTGCTGCCATTGGCTGCAATGCAGTTCACCGATGAAGTGGACTGGACTGCGCTCGACTTCGTGTTCATGGGCGCGCTCCTGGGTGCCGTCGGCCTGGGCGCGGAACTGGCCGTCAGGAAGACCAGAAATGTTGCCTACCGGATGGGCGCCTGCGCTGCTCTCGCGGCTGCCTTCCTGCTTATATGGATTAACGGCGCCGTCGGAATCATCGGCAGCGAGCAGGAGGACGCAAACTTGCTGTATGGCGGTGTTCTCGGGGTGGCACTGATTGGTGCGACCGCGGCGCGTTTCCGGCCGGCTGGAATGGCGCTGGCCATGAGCGCTACGGCGTTTGCTCAAGCGCTGGTCCCGCTGGCCGCATCGACCTTCGGGCTGAGTTCAAACGCGTTGGTCTGGTCCCCGGAAGTGCTGGTGATCAGCGGGTTCTTCGTCGCGCTTTGGCTCATATCAGCCTGGCTGTTTTGGAAAGGGGCGCTTGAGCAAACCTCCGCGGGCGCCACTTGAAGCGTATCATGCCTGTGCAATGGTAAGTTTGACGGCGGTGGGATTGCCCCCGCTGCACGGATTATTTATCTGAGGGCAGTTCGAGAGTATGGCCAGCACGTCCATTTCTGCTCGCAACGATATCAGATCACCTGGCTTGCTGGGTGCTTCTATGAAAGTGTGGGAAGCGAGGGCATTATCCTGCCGTACGGGTACGCGGCAAAAGAAATTCAGATTGGGGACAATGTCACGACGGCCGAGTTGATGTTTCTGCAGCTCCTTCAAAAAATTTTCTCGGCACCCGACAGTACCTTTAGCTGCGTAAAGCAGCCGATTGCTCGGGACACTGCAACAACCCGCCACCGTATCGTTCCAGCCGCACGTATCCTCGACAATCGTCATCATAGGCTCGGCAATGTCGGAGTAGAGAACGTGCCCGGTTGTTAACTTCAAAGTGCAGGCCTTCTTGATTGTATTGGCGGCGTGATAGCGCTCCTCCGGGTTTTCGCTTGAGTAGCATAAGAAATCCACGCCCTGTTTGCCTTGTAAATCGGTAATAGTGAGGATCTGGCCGCGCCGCACCAAGCCGCTCCATGAGCCTCCGGGCGCAATGATGCTGTCGAACAAGATTCCCGATCGAGGCCCGAATTTTGACATCGTACATTCCTCCGATAGGCCGACTTGGCGTTCCCCAAAGCTACCTTGGACGGGGTGGAAAAACCTACAAACGGCTGGACGAGCGGGCACGGGCCTATGAGAATGCAATGCCCCGGTTGCTCGAACCAGGCGAAAACTTGGTGGCTTGACCGGATCTGCGGGGACGGCTGAGATGGCCGCTCTGCTCAGGAAGCAAGCGCTTGTCTTCGGATAGATCATTTCTATTTGCTGGAGCTCTGGGAGCTATCGCTCTAGCCATCATCGCGCTCTCCTGGGCTATAAGACCAGAGACAGTTCATCTGCGTACTGAACGGATTGCCGCTGAACCTGAAAAACCGGTAATCGTGCCGCCGACGAGACCTGCCGTGCGTGCTGTCGCCGAGCCTCCAAAAACCGCATTTCTTCCGCCGACGAGACCTGCCGAGAAGCTTGCTGCCGAGGCAGTCAAGACCGTAACACTCCCGCCGGCCAGCTCCCATCTGTCTGCCGTGCTTTCCGGACCCGCCTCCAACGAGGATTGGCTTTCCGTCCCGCCAAACAAGGGAGCTTTGGTACTTTATATTCCTCGTGTAGCGTCCGACAGAGTAGTGGTCGTTCGTGATGAGGGCGGGAGACCACTCGATTCCGTGCAGGCGAAGGCCGGACTACCATTCTTGCGGCAGTATCGGCTGGATGTTGGAACGTATCAACTGAACCTCAAAGGATTTGCTGATGTGACGGTTCATATCAAAGCCGGAAAAATTGCAACCCTTCAGCTCTCGCAAGAGAAAGTCAGCGTGACCAACAAGACACCGAAAGCTTTGAAATTGACAGAAGCCGGCCTCGAAGCCTACGGGCCCGATATTGGTCCTCAGGATATCAGTTCGGCTGAGAAGACCCTGTATTTCGCCGCAGAGCTGCCGCAACAAAGGCAAAGTGCACGGTAGAGGGGGTTCTGCTTAGTCCAGCTAAGTCAGCAATTGACCGCCATCCGCGACAACTGTTCGGCTGACTTAGCGGCGGGTCTTTGTTTTTTCAATGAACGCGCGAAGCATATCCTTGGCAATGTCCAGGAACTCAGGATCAAAGTCGAGAAAGCTCTCGACCTGCTGCTCTGTAAGAGCAACGGTTTCGGACGGTAAGAGCGCGACCCGCTCCGACAGTGTGGCAAGCAGACATTTGGCGGCTTCAACATAGTCTGGACCGAGGTCGAGAGCCTTGCCCACCGTCTCCTCTCCTGACAATGCCCCCGAGAGCTGTTCAGCGATTTCAACGAGCTGCGCTTCATGCGCCATGTCGGCTATCTTGAACGTCATGTCGGCCTCCGTCTCACCACGGTGACCGAGTATTATGTTTATTAGGTTTGCCTCGAACCACCGGTAACGGATATACGCCAAATCGTGAAAAATCGCCAGCTGTGTGGAGAGGTCGGCTGGCCGTGGATCTCGCTACACAAATTTGTGATTACGAAGTCGATGTCTGGACCTGCAACATTGTTCTGTCGACACGGCAGTCAGTTGGCGCTGGCGGTGGGAGTAAACATGTTAATGAAATTGGTCGGGTACGCTCGCTCTGGTCTGGTTGGCCTTGCGTTTTGCACCAGCGCAGCAATCGCGCAAGACGCCATCAGCAATGATGAAGTGGCACAAAGGGAGGAACCATTTCCCGTTTCATATGAAGATGTGGCAAAGGTTCCCGCAGACTTCCAGCGGCAGGAAGTCCCATACGATACCGTCCATCCAGCCGGCACATTGGTGGTCGACACCGACAATCGGTATCTATACCTCGTTCTGCCTGATGGGCGGGCGATCCGATATGGAATAGGCGTGGGTCGGGAGGGATTTGAGTGGAACGGAATTGCCGAGATTGGTCGCAAAACTCCTTGGCCCTATTGGTTTCCTCCCAAGGCCATGGTCGCTCGTGACCGATTTGCCGCCAAATGGGCCAAAGGCATGCCTGGAGGCCCCAAAAATCCACTCGGTGCTCGTGCCCTCTATCTATATGCGGACGGCGCAGACACGCTTTACCGAATACATGGCACAAACCAGCCCGATTCCATCGGACAGGCGCTTTCGTCAGGGTGCGTTCGCATGCTCAACATCGATGTAATCGATCTTTACGGCAGGGTGAGCGAAGGAACAAAGGTCGTAGTGATGGGCACAGCCCGGAAAACAAAAATAGCGGCGAAGGCAACGCCGCGAAAACGCAAGCTGCAACAATTTGCCCGTCAGGAGCGTGATGCCTCCTTTGCTTTGTATCAGCGGTGGCGTTTGGGCAAGGATGGGCCCGGAAAGAAAATGGCACTGAAAGCGAAGCTCGTCCGCAAAACCAATTTCAACCTGAACAGACCCAAGTTGGCTGCCCAGTAATCCGCCGATCGCGGTTTCCGTGCGCCTCACTCACTGCGGCGGACGTTTCTCAACCGATCAAACAAAATCGCGACCAGGATTGCGCTTCCAATGAACGTGCCCTGCCAGAAGGCATTTATACCGAGAAGCCCGAGGCTATTGCGAATGACCTCGATGAGTGCGGCCCCGACGAGCGCGCCGAAAGCCGTTCCCGCACCACCAGCCAGATTGGCGCCGCCAATGACTGCAGCCGCGATAACCTGAAGTTCCATTCCTGCACCAAGGTTGGTCGTTACCGCACCGAGCCAGCCGGTTTCGATGATTCCCGCAATTCCTGCCGACAAAGACGAAATCATGTAGACGGCGACCTTAACTTTGCGGACCGGAACGCCCGTCAACATCGCCGCATGTTCGTTGCCGCCTATCGCAAAGACATATTGGCCGAACTTCGTCCAGCGCAGTACAAAACCGGTAATCAGCGCCAGCGCGATCATGTAAAGGACCGGGTTGGCGATGCCGAAGAAGAAGGCGCCGCCGCCCAGAAAGAGAAGTTTGTCGTGATCCGGTCCGAATTGAAAAACCACCGTATTGTTGGATGCCACCATGGCCAGACTCCGGGCCACCGACAACATGCCGAGCGTCACCACGAAAGGGGGAAGGCCGACATAGGCGATGAGCACGCCATTGAATGCGCCGATCAAAAGGGCAGTTGCAAGCGATGCTGCAATGCCGACTTCAATGCTATAGCCGGCATGCATCACAACCGCGAGAATCATGCTGCACAGGCATAATACCGACCCGACGGACAAGTCTATCCCGCCGGTGATGATGACAACCGTCATGCCGAGAGCGATCAGCGCCACGAAGGTGAAATTGCGTGTGACATTGAAAAGATTGTTGGTTGTCGCGAACGACTCGGTTGCAAAGGACAGAAAAAGGCTCGCCGCAATGACGGCGAGTAAAACCCAGAATGCCTGACGGGTGGTTAGCCAGAATATCCAGTTATGCTGTTTCTGTTTTATCGATTCATCGAGCGTTATTGCCATATTTCCCTTCGGTGCATTCCCACGACATGCTTAGATCGGAAGCTTATGTTACCTGCTCGATCGCCCCTGTGATAAGTCCCGTGACCTCTTCCGGCGAACTTGCAGCTATCGTCTTATCGGCGACTTTGCGGCCGCGGCGCAGGACGACGATGCGATCGGCCACCTCAAAAACGTCGGGCATGCGATGGCTGATGAGAATAATGGCTATACCCTGATTGCGCAGCAATCGGATCAAATTCAGGACCTCGGCGATCTGTCGTACCGAAATTGCGGCAGTGGGCTCGTCCATCAGAACGATCTTTGCTTCCGACAAACGGGTACGAGCGATAGCCACCGCCTGGCGCTGGCCGCCGGACATTTGTTTGACGACGTCGCGCGGGCGCGTTTCCGACTTCAGCTCAGCAAAAATTTGTCCCGCCCTTCGATACATCCCACTGAAGTACAGAACGCGAAAGGGGCCGATCCCCTTCTCAATTTCCCGAGCCAGGAAAACATTGGCCGCAGAGGTAAGGTTGTCGCAAAGCGCCAGGTCTTGATGAACGATCTCGATGCCGTGATTGCGCGCCTCGATAGGCTTGTGGAGTACGAGATCGACCCCGTTCATTCGCATGGTGCCATGCGTCGGCCGAAAATTGCCGGCGATAATCTTGACCAAAGTTGATTTGCCGGCGCCGTTGTCACCCATAAGTCCGACAACCTGTCCAGGCTCAAGCGACAGCGTCACGTCATTGAGCGCGTGAATGGCGCCGAAATGCTTTGAGATGTTTTGCAGTTCCAGGATCGGCACCTGGTACCCTCCCACTAGATTGCGGCAGTGCCCGAACCCGTGCAATTCGAGCGGAAACTGATGTGTTCCAACCCATAACTGAGACCTTGCAGTTTCGTCAATTGAAAGTCCGGTGCCTTGGATCTGGCTGCGGGAGACATTTCAATTGACACCGAGGTTTAGCGCGGGATTAGTTCCGAACCGTACAGCCGGGCCGTTGAACGGCCCGGCCAAAGGGAGAGAAAGCAATGAGGAAGGTACTTTTGTTATTCGCCGCGACGGCTCTGGCCATTTCGGCCGGATCCGCCCTGGCTCAGAAAAAGCAGCTCGTCATAGTGGTGAAAGGTCTCGACAATCCATTTTTCGAAGCCATTCATCAGGGTTGCGAGAAGTGGAACAAAGAAAACGCAAGTTCGGAATACAATTGCTTTTACACCGGCCCTGCTTCCACCTCCGATGAGGCGGGCGGAGCCCAGATCGTTCAGGATATGCTCGGCAAGGCCGACACGGCGGCGATCGCAATTTCTCCCTCGA
>DATFOT010000243.1:0-3111 GCA_035265265.1 Aestuariivirgaceae bacterium
CCGGGCAGATTCTGCAGGATAATCTGCTCGACCTGATCGCTGGTCACTCGCAACCGCTCGCAGAGCAATTCGATGAATTTCATTGCCAACGCCGGTTGAGCCTTCACAAAGGGGATGAATTCGCGCCGGTCGATGACGAAGAGTTCGCAATTGCTGTTTGCGATGGCGTCGGTCGAGCGGGCTTGTCCGTCGAGCAGCGCGATCTCGCCGAAAATTTCCCCAGGCCCAACGATGTTCAGGATCGCGTTGCGGCCGTCCGGCGAGGAAATGCTCATCTTCACCGTACCCGAAATGACCGCGTACAGGCTGTGACCGGGGTCCCCTTTGGAAAACAGCGTGGTCCCCCGCTTCAGCGTGGAGTGTTTGGCGTAACGGCAGAGCTGCTCGAAAGCCTCTGGCTCGAGGTCGGCAAAAATCGGATGCTTGCGCAAAACCGACAGCTTGCTGCTCGAAAATCCGTGAGCTTCACCCGTCCTTTGTTGAGGCACGCCAGTCAAACTCCTGGGAACACGGGATGGCAGCCCTTCCGTAATCAACGCGGGCCGGCTTTTCAACCGGAAAGCGCCCCGGCGCGTCGATTTGGCGGTTGGAAACAGCCCATGCCTTAGCGGCAGAACCATGGCCGGACAGCACGACCGTTCCGGCGGACGGGATATTGCAGCAAAAGCCAGCAAAACCCAATGGTCTTGCTGACTATTCTAATCTACGCGATCAGGGCTATTTCAGTGAAGAATTCGGGCAAAGCATATGAAGTCCAATATGCATGTGGCCATTATGGGCAAAGATCCGAACTTTCAGGTCATGCGAGCCGTCGACATTCTCGCCGACCTTCAGCACCAGCGGCATCGGGTTGGACGACCTCAGATTGGTCGCAATGATTTCGGTAATCTTGTCGCGGATCGCCTTGGGAATGGCGCCGGAGTGCTTTTCCCACTTGTCGTGCCCCTCGGTTGATCCGGCTTCGCCGGCCCAGTTTTCCTTCTTCGGCACCAGGAATTTCGTAAATTTACCGAATGCATAAGGGCCGTTCTTCTTCTCGTACTCTTTGAACTTCTTCGCGGTTTTGTTGATATTCTGCGGGCTATACAATTCATTGATGTGTTCTTCAAATTTTCCGCTGTAGACTAATCCACCCATTTCCTGCTCCTTGAATAGCGGCGGTAATTGCCGTGGCCGTAACGTGGCCATATTATGTCAAATATCTGAGAACTTGGAGAGCGCCGCTTTAGCACGTTGTAGATGTACAGTCATTTTTGATTGGTCGAAGAGGGTGATAGCCTGGACCAGCTCCTCCCTCGCCTCGTCCGTCCGGCCGGAAGCTGCCAGGAGCCGGGCCCGCACCCCCTTGGCCGCTCCCAGCAGGGGCAAGGCTTCGAGCTTGGCGGTGAATTCGACGGTTCGTTGCAGACAGGCCATGGCCTCCTCAAGCATGTGCCCGCCTTGCCCCGCGAGAATATTCGCCTCTGCACTCGCCGCCAGCGCTTCGATACCCGCATATCCCTTCTGTCTGGCGCTGGCCTGGCAGGCTCGCAGCAGGGCCAATCCGTGCTGGATATTGCCGAGCTGACCATAGGCCGCGCCGAGATACGCCGAGACGGCGACCTTGCTGGTTTCATGACCAAGCTTGTCGGCTTCATCCTTGGCCCGCAACAGGATCTCCGTCGCGCGGTCGCCATATCCCTGCTGCGAGTAAAGGCTTCCTAGCGCGCTCATGATGAGAGGCTGAAACAAGCGGGCCTCGCTTTCGCGAGAAACGCGGAGCGCTTGATCGAGGGCGATTTCCGCCTCGTCAAGATCGCCGCGCATCATTTGCACGACCCCGCGGCCGTAGTCCGCTGCGATCATGTCATAAGGGCGGTCGTTCGTTTCGGCCAGGATACTCGCTTCTTCGGAGCAACGTTCCGCCTGATCAAATTCGCCCAGCCATGCGTGAACCATGGCGTTCATCATGCAGCATAGCACCAGAAGGCTGGGTCCCGTTGTTCCCGGAGGGACGTTTTCCGGTGCGCTCTTGAGCAACGCAGTTGCCTTGGCGAGGTGGCGTTCTGCATCCCGATATCGTCCGGCGAGAAAATAGGATTGGCCGAGGCCGTATTCGGCAAAGCAAAGCCAGGGCGAGTTGTTCATCTGGTTGGCCAAGGCAACCGCTTCTTCCGCCACCGCGATCGCTTCATAGGGCGTTCCGTAGAAGTTCAGCGCCGCGGCTCTGATCGCGATAGAGGCCAGCCGCCGTCTTTCATCGCCGATCTTGCTGGACCGCGCCTCCCCGTCCCGACCAAGACCGAACCATTCCTCGATGCTTCCGAACGACACGAAGGCGAGCCGCGCTTCGATGCGCAGGTCGATCGCGCGCTGCTCGCGCGTCGTCGATTCCGGCTGCTTGTCCACCGCATCCATCGTGATCTTGAAATATTCCGTGGCGTCCCGGAACGCCGATCTGGCGAACGCCTTCCTCGCAGCCAAATGGCCATATCGATCAGCCTTGCTCCAGTCCTGAGCCTTGACCGCGTGATGGCAAAGCGCTTCGGCAACGTCTTCCTCGCGCCCGGTCGAGATTGTTTCCAGAGCCACCAGAGTCCGGCGATGCAGCACTTCGCGCTGCGAGCGGAGGATCGATTCGTAGGCAACCTCGCGAATCAGATCGTGGGCAAAGACATACTCAACCGACGGGACTGACCGCGCCTCCTCAAGGAAGTCCAGAATCTCCAGCGACCAGAGCCGACTTTGCAATTGCGCTATCGGCATCTCGGTCACGGCGGCGAGCAGATGCGGCGATATGCGCGGTCCGAGAACCGAAGCGAGCTGCAGAAGCGCCTTGTCTTCTTTCGACAGGCGATCGATGCGCGACGCGATCACTCCCTGAACAGTGGGAGGGATTTCGAGGGAGTCCCAGGATACCTCGGCGCCGCCAGCGACGCGGCGGCCGATCAGCTGCCGGGCGACCTCCTCGATAAAGAGCGGGATCTGGCCAGTGTGGCGGAGGATACGGGTCTTGAGTGCATCGAGATTGGCAGCCGTGCCCAGCAAATTGTCGAGCAGTACGTTGGCCGAGGCCGCGTCGAGCGACCGAAGCCAGATCCGCAGTACATCCAGGCCTTCAAGCCAGTCCGG
>DATFOT010000244.1:0-7134 GCA_035265265.1 Aestuariivirgaceae bacterium
TTTTCTTTGCCGCGCGCAGCCTGAGGCTCCGGTCAGGGGCGGAAATCACCGAATATATGCCGTTCCGAGCAAAGGCCGGGCCGACGAGCCCGCGCATAGGGTTCAGGGTTTGAGGGGAGATGTCATGGCACATCAGCGAAAAAAGAAGTCCGGGGCGCAGGCCGCGGCGAGACCGGCGCTCTTTCCGGGCTATTTCAGCAGCGCGCTGGCCGCAGTCGACAGGCCCGTCGCAGCCGCCATCAAGAGGGAGCTCGGCCGCCAGCAGCACGAGATCGAGCTCATAGCGTCTGAAAATATAGTTTCAAGGGCGGTCCTCGAGGCGCAGGGTTCAGTGCTTACCAACAAATATGCCGAAGGCTATCCGGGCCGGCGCTATTATGGCGGCTGTCAGTTCGTCGACGAGGCAGAGGCGCTGGCGATCACGCGCGCCAAGACGCTCTTTTCGTGCAGTTTCGCGAATGTGCAGCCGCATTCAGGAGCCCAGGCCAATCAGGCCGTGTTCTTCGCCTTGCTTCAGCCCGGCGACACATTCATGGGACTCAATCTGGCGGCAGGTGGACATCTGACTCATGGATCGCCGGTAAACCAGTCGGGAAAATGGTTCCGAGTGATTCCCTATGGCGTGAGGCCCGAGGATCATCGCATCGATTACGACGAGGTCGAGCGGATTGCGCTTGCGGAGCGTCCGAAACTCATCCTGGCCGGCGGATCGGCCTATTCACGGATCATCGATTTCCAGCGGTTCCGCGCCATCGCAGATCGTGTCGGGGCCTATTTCATGGTCGACATGGCCCATTTCGCCGGTCTGGTGGCAGGCGGCGTTCACCCGAGTCCCCTGCCTCATGCCCATGTCGTGACAACTACCACCCACAAGACGCTGCGCGGACCGCGCGGCGGCATGGTGCTCACCAATGATGAGGATCTGGGTAAGAAGATCAATTCCGCCGTGTTTCCAGGATTGCAGGGCGGGCCACTGATGCATGCCATCGCGGCGAAGGCCGTGGCGCTCGGCGAAGCTTTGAAACCGGCCTTTCGGCGCTACGCGCGAAACGTCGCCGCCAATGCCAAGGTCCTGGCGGACACCATGCTTGCCGGGGGACTCGATATCACCTCGGGGGGCACCGATACCCATCTCATGCTCGTCGATCTGCGCAAGAAGCAGCTCACGGGAAAACTTGCCGAACAGGCGCTCGGCCGGGCGGGCATCACGTGCAACAAGAACGGCATCCCTTTCGACCCGGAAAAGCCGATGATCACCTCCGGCATAAGGCTCGGAACGCCCGCGTGCACAACCCGCGGCTTCGGTGAAGCTGAATTCCGCGAGGTGGGGGAGCTGATCATCGAAGTGCTCGACGGGCTTGCGAAGAACGGAGAACAGGGCAATGCTCGCGTGGAAGCGACAGTCAAGCGCCGGGTAAAAATGCTGACCGGCCGGTTTCCCATCTACGGCTAGCTCGAAAGGACGTTTATGCGCTGTCCATACTGCGGCAATGGCGACACCCAGGTGAAGGACAGCAGGCCCAGCGAGGACGGCGCGGCGATCCGGAGGCGGCGCTTCTGCCCCGACTGCGGCGGCCGGTTCACCACGTTCGAACGCGTACAGCTCAGGGAGCTGCAGGTGGTCAAGCGATCGGGGCGCCGCGTGCCCTTCGACCGCGACAAGCTGATGCGATCCATTCAAATCGCCCTGCGGAAACGGCTCGTCGATCCGGACCGGGTCGAACGCATGGTTTCCGGCATCGTGCGGAGGCTCGAGGGGCTCGGCGAGAATGAAGTAAAGTCCGAGACTATCGGCAAGCTGGTGATGGAAGCGTTGCGGACGCTCGATGATGTCGCCTATGTGCGATTTGCCTCGGTCTACAAGAATTTCCGCGAGGCAAAGGATTTTGAGGAGCTTCTCGGCGAGCTGTCGGGCGAGGAGACCGGGGACGGATGATAATCACTGCACGGTTTCCGGCGGCGGTTTCTTTGCGCCGGTCATCAGTGCCACGGCATCCGACATCGTCGTTTCCTTCGGATCGACGACGCAAAGACGGCGGCCCAGCCGATTGATGTGGATGCGGTCGGCGACCTCGAAGACATGCGGCATGTTATGGGAAATCAAAACAATGGGCAGCTGGCGTTTTTTCAGATTGAGGATCAGCTCGAGTACCTTGCGCGATTCCTTGACGCCCAAGGCGGCCGTCGGCTCGTCCATGATGACCACGCGGGAGCCGAATGCAGCGGCTCGCGCAACGGCCACGCCCTGGCGCTGGCCGCCGGACAAGGTTTCGACCGGCTGGCTGATATTCTGAATGGTGAGTAGGCCGAGGCCGGCGAGATGCCGGCGGGCCTGTTTCTGCATCTCGCGGCGGTTGAGCAGCCGAAGAACCTGGCCCAGCGGCCCGCTGTGACGAAGCTCGCGGCCAAGAAAGAGATTGGCGGCGATCGACAGCGCAGGGGACAAGGCAAGATTCTGATAGACGGTCTCGATGCCGAGCCGGCGGGCATCCATCGGCGAGGTGAAACTCACTTTCTCGCCATTGAGCACGATCTCGCCATGATCTGGAACAAGCGCGCCGGAAAGCGCCTTGATTAGGGTGGACTTGCCGGCACCATTGTCGCCGATCACCGCCAGGATTTCTCCCGGATAAAGATCGAAATCACAATGGTCGAGCGCGGTGACACGGCCGAAACGCTTGACGAGATCGCGGGCCTGGAGAATAGGCGCACTCATTGCGACACGCGCCGCAGCCACTGGTCGATGGCTACCGCCACGATGATGAGCGCCCCCACGGTGAATTCCTGCCACAGCACCTGAACACCGGCGAGCGCGAGGCCGTTGCGAAAAACACCGACGATCAGCGCCCCGATCAGCGTGCCGATGATGGAGCCGCGGCCGCCGAAAAGGCTCGTGCCGCCGATGACGACGGCGGTGATGGAATCTAGATTGGCGGTGCCGCCGGCGGTAGCGCTTACCGCTCCGATGCGACCGATCAGCGCCCAGGCGGCGAGCGAGCAGATGACACCGGCTGTGGCGTAAACGGCCACGAGGGTGCGGCCGGTGTCGATGCCGGCCAGGCGGGCGGAGTCCGGATCGTCGCCGGTGGCATAAACGTGGCGGCCAAAGGCGGTGCGGTTGAGCACGTACCAGATCAGGATTGCGAGCAGGACCATGAGAATGGAGCCATAGGTCAGCCGCGCGCCGCCCAGCTTGATCGCGGTTCCCATGAATTGCAGGAACGGCGCCACGCCGGCGATCTCCTGCTGACGAATGGTCTCGCTGCCCGAATAATAAAGATTGAGCGCGCCGAAAATGCTCCAGGTGCCGAGCGTGACGATGAAGGGCGGAAGCTTGACATAGGCGATGAGCAGGCCGTTGGCCAAGCCGCACAGCAGACCGGTCGCAAGACCGAGCACAAAGGCAATTTCTACCGGCAAGCCCGAAATGATGGCCAGCCGGCCCATGACCACGGAGGACAGCACCATAATCGCGCCGACGGATAGATCGATGCCGGCGGTCAGCACGACCAGGGTCTGGGCGATGCCGACAATGCCGATGATGGTAACCTGCTGCAGGATGAGGGACAGATTGAAAGGTGCGAAGAACTTGCCGCCGACGAGCGCGGCGAAGAACATCGTGCCGGTGAGGAGAACGATAAAGGGAACGACGGTCGGGTAGGCATGAAGGAAGTGCTGGATGCGGCGGAGAGGGTGATGCGCCACCTCTTCCTCGAATACAGCGAAATCCGGCTTGCCGGTGGTTTCGGTCATTGCTCCTCGGCAATGTGCGGAGAGCAGCCTTGTCGGCTGCTCTCCGGTTTCGGCTCAAGCCTATTTCATTTTCAAAAGATTGACCATCAGCCCCAGCAAAGTTTCATGCCTTCCTCAACAGAGATCGACGGCACGCCTTCGACAGGCTTGTCGGTGATGAGGGTGGCACCGGTATCGTAGAAATCGAGACCCGGCGTCTTTTCCGGCTTCTTGCCCGATTTGGCGAATTCGGCAATGGCCTCGAGCGCCATGGACGCCATCTTGTGGGGATATTGCTGAGAGGTCGCGCCGATGATGCCGGCCTTGACGTTCTGCACGCCCGGGCAACCGCCGTCGATCGATACGACGAGGATGTCCTTCTCCTTGCCAGCCGCCTTGATGGCTTCATAGCCGCCGGCGGCAGCGGGCTCGTTGATCGTGTACATCACAGTGACATCGGGACATTTCTGCAGAAGGTTCTCCATCGCCTTGCGGCCGCCTTCCTCGTTGCCGCCGGTCACGTCGTGACCGCAGATGCGAGCATCGTCCTCGTCGCCGTATTTCTTCTGGTCCTTGATGTCGATGCCGAAGCCTTTCATGAAGCCCTGGTCGCGCAGATAGTCGACTGTGGGCTGGTTGGTCGCGAGATCGAGAAAGGCGATCTTTGCATCCGTGGCCTTGTCGCCCAAAGTCTTGGACGCCCAGGCCCCGATGAGCTCGCCGGCCTTGAAATTATCGGTGGCGAAAGTGGCATCGGCGGCGTCTATGGGATCGAGCGGCGTATCGAGAACGATAACGAGAAGGCCGGCGTCGCGGGCCTTCTGAATGGTCGGAACGATGGCGGTTGAATCGCTCGGCACGATGGCAAAACCCTTCGCTCCGGCCGCAATCAGGCTTTCGATTGCCGCAACCTGGCCCTCGTTGTCGCCGTCATATTTTCCGGCATAGGTCTGGAGCTCGATTCCCAGTTCCTTGGCTTTTTCCAGCGCTCCTTCCTTCATCTTCACGAAGAATGGATTGCTGTCGGTCTTGGTAATCAGCCCGACGATATCGGCGGCCATGGCCGGCATGGCGCCTGCCATGGCAAACAGGGCGACACCAAGAGCCAATGATCTCAGAGTGGATGTCACGAAAACCTCCCTTACGTTGTTCGGAGCCAGTCTCAGTGCAAACAAAACGATGCTGCCTAGAGTAAACGAGGCTGCGCCTGCCCGCTTCCGGCGGAACGCCGATGAGCCTCGGCCCTCAGTTCACACAATTGGCGGGTTTTAGTCAACGTGCGCATCGCCGAGGAGCCGCGGGAGGCTTCCCGTCGGTCGCGGCGGACACCGGGATTGACTGGAGCTGCCTTACCGGTCAGGCTGGATTTCGAATTGCACCTGTTCTCAATCTCCAGCATCAGGCAGAGACTCGCATGAGCGGCCGGCTCGAAAATCGGGTGGCGCTGATCATCGGCGCCGCCCGCGGCATCGGAAAAGGCATCGCCCAGCGTTTCATCGAGGAAGGGGCAAGGGTCATCATTGGCGACCGCGAGGCGGGCATCGGGGAAAAGACCGCGCGCGGGCTTGGCGGGCGGGACCGGGCGCGGTTCGTGGCGGTGGACATCACGCGAAAGGAGGAGGCGGAAAACGCGGTCAACACGGCGGTCGAGCATTTCGGTGGGCTCGACATATTGGTGCAGAACGCCGGCATCTATCCTTGGACGCTCATCGAAGACATCGAACCTGAAGAATGGGACAGCGTTCTGGCCGTCAATCTGAAGGGCACTTATCTCGCGGCGCGAGCGGCGCTGCCCGCCATGCGGTCGAAAGGCAGCGGGCGGATGATCTTCACATCCTCGATCACCGGACCGCGCGTCACATCGCCCGGCCACGGCCATTATTCGGCCTCCAAGGCCGGGATCAACGGCTTCATCAAGGCTGCGGCAATCGAGTTCGCCGCCTATGGAATCACCGTCAATGGAGTGGAGCCGGGCAATATACTGACCGAAGGCGTCAGGCAGCACCGGAGTGCGGAATTCCTGCGCGGAATGGAGGAGGCAGTGCCGCTCGGGCGGCTCGGAACGCCGCGCGACGTGGCCAATGCCGTTTTGTTCCTGGCTTCGGAGGATGCATCCTATATAACCGGGACCACGATCATCGTCGATGGCGGGCAGATCCTGCCGGAGAGCAAGGACTTTCGGGTTCGGCACGGATGACGCGGAATGAGATGCAATGACGAAAACAGACATCCGCTCGTTCTTCAACTTTGAGCCGGTGGGCAGGCGCATCGAAGAGCTCGAAACGCCGGTGCCCCTCATCGACATCGGCATTGCCGAGCAAAACCTGAAGAAGTGGCAGGCGCGATGCGATGCGGCGAAACTCGGCAATCGGCCGCATATCAAGACCCATAAGATCGCGGGGCTGGCGAAATATCAGCTTGCCATCGGTGCTGCCGGAATCACGGTGCAAAAGCTCGGCGAGGCGGAAGCCATGGCGGATGCCGGAATCGTCGAGATGCTGATGACCTTCAACATCATTGGAAAGCCAAAGCTAGCGCGGCTCGCAAAGCTCGCGCGCAGAAGCAACATTGCGGTCGTCGCAGATCACACCGCGATGATCGAGGGCTTGAGCGAGGCGGGGCACCAGGCGGGGCGCGACATATCCGTGCTGGTGGAATGCGACACGGGTGCAAGGCGCAATGGCGTTCAGTCCCCGGAAGCCGCCGCCGAACTCGCCAGGAATATCGACTGCACCGGCGGGGTGAGCTATGGCGGGCTCATGACTTATCCGCGGCCGGGAACACGCAAAGAGGCGCAGGCCTTCCTCGATGAGGCAAGCGCGCGCATCGCCAAGGCGGGGCTCAAGACGAAGGTGGTGTCGACCGGCGGCTCACCCGAGATGTGGAGCGACGAGGGATTGCAGGGCGTAACGGAATACCGCGCCGGCACCTATGTCTATTTCGACCGGTCGCTGGCGGTGCGCGGCACCTGCGGGTACGATGACTGCGCGATGCATGTGCTGTCCACGGTGGTGAGCCGGCCGACGCGCGAGCGCGCCATCATCGATGCCGGGTCAAAGACGCTGACCAGCGATCTCCTCGGGCTCAAAGGCTATGGCATCGTGCGCGAGCTCGGTGATGCGCCGGTGTATGAGCTCAATGAAGAGCACGGCTATCTGGACATCAGCAATTCAGCGGACCCGCCATCCGTCGGCGATCTTATCCGTATCGTGCCCAATCACGTCTGCCCGGTCAGCAATCTCTTCGACAAGGTGGTGTTTGTCGAGGGAAGCCAAGTTCTTGGAGCGGTGAGGGTCGACGCCCGCGGCCTCGTGCAGTAGCGCAGGGGTTCATGGGCGACATCATATCGCGGCTCGACCTGAAGCACATCGTCAATGCATCCGGCACGATGACGGCGCTCGG
>DATFOT010000245.1:0-3396 GCA_035265265.1 Aestuariivirgaceae bacterium
AGGAAGGTGCGGTACGCCGGCTGCGATATGCGGAGATCGCTGCGCTGGTGCATGTGATCGGGCGCGAGCCCGACGTCATGGACCTTTATGTGTTCCGCTCCTATGCCGATTATGCGTGGACCTACCTCACCACCACGGCGAGAGAAGCGGCGCGCATCCAATTGTTTGGCAGGCAGCGCGCGGAAATCACCCGCAGAATTGCACTCAGAAATTCACCCGAATAACCGTGCGCGGCTCGTGGGCGAGCATCAGTTTCGGGGAGAGCCAGTCGAACAGCTTGTCGAAGCCGCCGAAGGGATAGAAATGCGGCGCGGCGATGCGCAGCTCCGGCCGCTCTTTGTGCAATTTCGCCAGTCCGTCGAGCAGATCGTCGGGCGCTGAGACGGTGAGGAGCTTGGATACGTTCAGCGCCTGGCGCCGGATGAAGCGAGCGGAATTACCGACACCGCACATGACGGCGTATTTGGCGAGCGTCTTGATGGTGGCCGGGCCCGGCACGCCGACATGGATCGGCATGTCGATCCCCTCGGCGCGCAGCATCGCGGCCCAGGCTGCAACGGGCTCCGCTTCGAACAGAAATTGCGTGGCGAGATGAGCGTCGAGACCGTGGGCGCGGACACAGGCCTGCTTCTCCTTCAACGCACGCAAGAGCATGGCCTCGCCGTGCTTGCGGGTAATGTCCGGATTGCCTTCAGGATGGCCCGCGAGGCCAATGCGGGTGATCCCGTTCCTTTCGAAGACGCCGGTCTCCACCAGCTGGATTGCGGCATCGAATTTTCCAAGCGGCTCCGGTGCGCCGCCGCCCAGCACCAGCATGTGGGTGATGCCGGATTCGGCAAACCGGGCAACGCGCTCGCTCAGATCGTTCGTGTCTTTGATGAAGCGGGCGGGCATGTGCGGCACGGGATCCAGACCGTTCGCAGCAACGGCCCTGGCAGCGGCGATCTGGCCCGGTGCATCGGCGGGGTCGATCAACGCGATGAAAACTTTCGTTCCAGGGGCCAGCCGCGCCGCGATCAGGGGAAGCTTGTCGGCCTGCCTGGCCGTGATCTCCAGGGATAGGCCGGCCAGGAAGTCTTGGAGCGGATCGGGCATTCCATGGGTCCACAAGCGCGTGCGCATGGGTTCACAATGAACCAAAGGCGGTTACCAAAGCCCGCGAAATTCCGACAAGCAGGGTACAGATACGACGTTAGTGCTTGCAACTATGTCGTTTCTGGTGTCTGAAATGACGCAGATGGACCTAACCCCGGACAGCACCCGGACGCCATCAGGGATAAGGACATCGCATACTCATGTTCGGACTCAAGCCTCAGATCCTGCCGCATCATTTCGCGTTCATCATGGTGCCGGAATTCACCATGATGCCGGTGACTTCGGCCATCGAACCCCTTCGCATCGCCAACAGGCTCGCCGAACGGCAGCTCTATGCGTGGTCGATGCATTCTCTCGATGCGCGGCCCGTTGCCGCATCGAACGGGATATTGGCGATGGTGAACGGCGACCTCGATGCGGTGGACGAGCATGCGACCATCGTCTTGTGCGGCGGGCTGAACATTCACCATCATTGCGACAAGCGCCTCATGGGATGGCTGCGCAAGATGGCGCGGCGGGGCCATGACATCGGGGCGGTGTGCACGGGCGCCCATGTTCTGGCCGAGGCGGGCGTGCTCGACGGCTACGCCTGCACGATCCATTGGGAAAACATCCCCGGTTTCTCGGAGGCCTTCCCGGACATCAAGGTGACGGGGAGCCTGTTCGAGATCGACCGCGACAGGTTTTCCAGCGCCGGCGGCACGACAGCGCTGGACCTCATGCTGGCCCTGATCGCCAGCCAGCACGGGGCCGATCTCGCGGCAAGCGTGGCCGAGGCGATCCTGCATTCTCCGATCCGGCATCACAGCGAGCACCAGAGAATGTCGCTGCCGGCCCGAATCGGGGCCAGGCATCCCAAGCTCGTCGGGATCATCGAGGAGATGGAGGGCAATCTCGAGGAGCCCCTGTCGCCCAGCCTGCTGGCCAAGCAGGCGGGGCTGTCGACACGGCAGCTCGAACGGCTGTTCCGGCGCTATCTCGACAGGTCACCGAAGCGCTATTACCTCGAGCTGCGCTTAAAAAAAGCGCGCTCGCTCCTCCTGCAGACCGATATGTCGGTCATCAATGTGGCGCTCGCCTGCGGGTTCTCATCGCCGTCGCATTTCTCGAAATGCTATCGCGCCTTTTATGGGCGGACGCCCTATCGCGAGCGCGGCGTGCCGGTCGTCAACGCGCCGGCAAATGTGGCGATCTAACGTCCACAAAAAAGGGAGCGAATTCCGAAGAATCCGCTCCCCTGATAGGTTACGCGTCCGCGACCGGGGGCAATATGCAGACGGCACCCTATCAATTCGCTGAACTCAGCGTGACGGCCCCCAGCGCCGTATAAGTGGCAAATCGCAATTTCCCTGTCGGAAATCGGGCGCTAAATCTTTCGACTTAGCGCGGTTGGTTTCCTTTATAGATTCAAATCGGCGAAAACGCAATCCTTTCTGTGACATTATATGCAACCCAGGACAGCTTTTGCGGGGAGGCTCAATATATCTTCTTGAGAACGGCACGGGCGTAATAAACTGTCCCGCAGGTCAACAGCAGGAGAGGTTTGTGGGCCGACGACTAGCTGCGATCATGGCTGCCGATATTGCCGGATACAGCCGCATGATGAGCGAGGACGAGACCGGCGCCCTGACCGCCCTGCGCCGCTGCCGCTCCGAACTGGTCGACCCTGCCATCGCAAGGCACCAGGGCCGCATCGTCAAGCTGATGGGCGACGGGCTGCTCGCTGAGTTCTCCAGCGTCGTCGAGGCGGTCGCCTGCGCCGCCGAGTTTCAGCGCGAGACAGCGGCGCGCAATGCCGGAGCGGCGAACAAGCATCCGATGATCTTCCGCATCGGCGTGCATCTCGGCGACATCATTGCAGAAGGCGACGATATTTACGGCGATGGCGTGAATATCGCGGCGCGGCTCGAAGGCTTAGCCAAGCCCGGCGGCATTTGCATTTCGCGGCAAGCTTATGATCAGGTGCAAAAGAAACTTGCGCTCGGCTACAGCAGCCTTGGTCCGCAAAAGCTCAAGAACATTCCCGAGCCCGTGGAGGTTTTTGCCATCAGTGGCGATGGGCTGGCGACGGTCAATGAGCGGCAGGAAATCCGCTACTGCCGGGCGCCTGACGGTGTCCGGCTCGCCTATGCGATCAGCGGCCAGGGCCCGCCGCTGGTGAAGGCCGCGAACTGGCTGAACCATCTCGAATATGACTGGGACAGCCCTATCTGGCACCATTTTCTGGCAAGCCTGTCGAAGGACCATACGCTGATCCGCTATGATGCCCGCGGAAACGGGCTCTCCGACTGGGACGTCGCT
>DATFOT010000246.1:0-6493 GCA_035265265.1 Aestuariivirgaceae bacterium
GATGAGGTTGCGAAGCGAGGGAACACGGCCCTTGCCCTCGGGATGAGGGCCGCCGGCAAGATGACGGCTTTTGTCCGAGACCAGAAAGATGTTCCGAGGCGTGTGGCATTCGCCGCAATGACCAGGCGCGTTGACCAGATAGGCACCGCGATTCCATTGCGCGCTCTGCGATGGATCGGGCGCAAAAGGCCGCGCGTCCAGAGCGAGGCCTTTCCACAGACCGACACCACGGCGCAACAACCAGGGCAGAGGAATTTCGGCCGGGTGATTGGCGGCATCCACTCCCGGCAGGGAGAAAGCGTAGGCCTGGAGATCAAGCACATCACTCAGCGGCATGCGGTGGTAGGAGGGATAAGGGAAGGCCGGAATGTAATGGCTCCCTCTGGGGGAAATTCCGCGGTGAACCGCATTCACGAAATCAAGCGTGCTCCAGTTGCCGATGCCGGTTGCCTTGTCGGGCGTGATATTCGGGGGATAGATGGTGCCGATCGGAGTTTTCAGAGGCCTGCCGCCGGATGGGAGCGCCATGTCCCTTTCGGCCGTATCGGCAGGCTTATGGCAGGAGATACAGCCGCCAATGATGTACAGAATTTTTCCGCGCTCGATATCGGGTGCGTGCTGCGGCAGTTGAGCGGCTGTCAGCGGCTCAGTTTTCGTCAGGAGGATAAAAGCTGTGCCGCCGAGGCCCAGGAGAACCGCGGCGGCAATGAGTCCCTTGATCCCACGTTGCAATGTCGGTGATCAGTCCTTTGGGCGGGTATATTTGTCGTGACAATTCTTGCAGGTTCCTCCCACATTTCCGACAGCTTCCTTGAGCTGAGCCTCGTCGGTAACCGCGGCAAGCGCCAAGGATGCGTTCATGGCCTTATCAAGCGCGGCGGTAAAGCCTTCGGGGTCACTCCAGATTTCAGCTTTTGCATAGGTCTCGGGCGGCCCTTTATCGGATCCCGGCGGGAAAAGGTTTCTCACCGCGTCGAAGCGGGCAGCCATCGCTTCACCCTGCTCCTTGACTACGGCAGCAACGAAAGGCGACTCGCCTTGCGCCATGCCGCCTAATATTTTCATGGTCTGGCCATTGGCCTTCATGGCGGCCTGGCGATCCTCAATGGGACCGGCGAATGCCGCCGAAGCGCAGAAGTTTAGTGCCGCCGCAAGTGCAACAAAAGCGAGAAGGGACTTTCTCATTTTTCCTCCCGAGCTAACTGTAAGGTTGAGCGTTACTATTACGACAGAATATCGGCCATTATTCCAGGGTTGCGGGATCAAGTTTTGTTGAGGAGGAGGCCGGGAACCGGCTGCGATTCAGCTTTTCTTAGGCAATCGATGCGAGCATCGGCTCGATGATTGAGAACAAAAGGGCAAATCCGCAGCGGTCGGCGAAAGGCGAGCGAGAGACCGACATGGATGCGGCGCGGCTGCGCAAGCGTCTCAGCCCCGATCTTTTGGAAGTGCTGCGCATGCTCGATGCTTTCGAAGCACGCCTCGAGATGAAAACGAGCGCCCTTTAGCCTTAAATCCTTAATGCCTGCTGGGTGCGGCCCAAGTCTCGCGCTTGCGGTAGAGCGTTGAGGGGCTGACGCCGAGAACACGGGCCGCCTGCGGAATACTGCCATTGCAGGCCGACAGAGCACTTTCGATCACATCACGTTCGATCTGCCACAGCTGGCGGGTGAAGAATGAAGCAGGCAGGGCCATGGCGGCGTGAATACGCCTGAGGTCGGTGACACCATTGGCCTCAGCCGGCGGCAGATGGGCGCGTGCAGCGGGTATCCCAGCGGCGGCCGGAAGCCCCAACATATCCGTCTCCAGCTCTTCGGCATCGTTCAATACGACAGCACGGCGGATTACGTTTTGCAGTTCGCGAATGTTGCCGGGCCAAGAATGGCCGAGCAGAGCCGCCTCGCAGGCGCTGGAGAGACGGCGAAAGGTTTTCATTTCCTCCGCAGCATAGGCTGCCAGCAGCCGCCGAGCCAGGATCAACACGTCATCATCGCGCTCACGGAGGGCAGGCATGGAGAGTGCAAGAACGTGGAGACGATAAAACAAATCGCTGCGGAACCGGCCTGCCTCGACTTCTGCCGCGGGGTCGCGGTTGGTGGCGCAAATGATACGGACGTTAACAGACTCGGCGATTGGGGAGCCGACCCGCTGAATCTTGCCACTCTGCAGGAAGCGCAGAAGCTTGATCTGGAGGTCTGGATGCATTTCGCAGATTTCATCGAGAAACAAGGTGCCGCCGTCGGCCAAGCCTGCGGCTCCGCTGCGATCGGCAATGGCTCCGGTGAATGATCCCTTCAAATGACCAAAGATCTCCGATTCCATCAGATCTCTCGGAATGGCGCCGCAATTCAGAGCGATGAAGGGTTTGTTGGCACGAGTTCCGAGCCGGTGGATCGCTTCTGCGGCGAGTTCCTTGCCGGTACCGGTTTCACCAGTGATGAAAACCGGCGCCCGGGATTTCGCCATAGCCTGGATGCGCTTGAAAACGTCCGCCATGATTCGGCTTTCGCCGATGAACTCCGGCGCTGCGGCGGAGCGAGGCATGGTGGGAACAGCGCCGGCGCCAGCCAGTGATCCAAGACATCTGTTGATGGAGGCGATGAGCCTGTCGCCGTCCAAGGGCAGCGGCAGGAAGTCCGAAGCGCCCGATCGCATGACCTCGACTGCGAAATACAAAGACGTATTGCTGCTGAGAATTATGACCGGAGGTCTCGAGCTGCCGGTTTGCAAATCGCTGATGAAACCAATGGGATTGCAGCAGGAGCCATCGAGTATCACGGCAGGACGCGCCCGGGCAGCGGCAAGCAACCGCGGGCCATCGAAACTCGACAGGACTTCAGCGGCCAACCCCGCCTTGGCCAGCCTCTCGGTGCAGCTGCGCAGCAGGGGCGGGCTGTCGGATATGAGGAGAATCGGCGTGGCCATGCGGGTCGTCATTGTTGGATCAGACATCCCTCAGTAGCGAGATTGCAGCCAAAGTATCGTTGGTGCAGCTTTTCAGATCGGCCAAAGCGAGCGTGACGTCGGAAGCGGAGTCGCGGTCGACCCGCTCCTCGATCGCTCCGGCCAAATGAGCCATCTGAGGGGCGGCGAAAGTACGGGCTATTCCCTTGATGCGGTGCGAATGATAGCGCAGACAGTCCCAATCGGCGGTTTCCAGGGCGGTTTCGGCGCCAATCAGGCTTTCGCGGATTTCGCCCATGACGGTGTCGACAAGACCCGTCCAGACCGGATCGGGAAGATTCGACCTCACCTGCCGGACGCCTTCAGGATCGACCAAATAATCATGGCCAGCGGCAGGGGCTTCGCCCAGGATCCCCGGCAGCGCCGTTCGGCATCCGCGCTCGCGCAATGCCCGCTCCAATGTCGTTCGGATGGCTTGGCGGCCGGCGGGCTTCGCTAGCGTCTGGTCAAATACCGACTGGACTGAACCCGATTTTGGGGTGTCGGCCAGAAAGGCCGAAAAAGCGACGATCGGAGTCTTGGCTATGTCGCCGCCAAGAGCGCGAATTTCCTTAGCAGCCGAAACGCCATCCATTACCGGCATCTCGATGTCGAGCACGATTATATCATAGCCCTTGGTGCGGGCGCAGAGCACGGCGTCCTCGCCATGTTCCACCGCGTCGACCGTGCAACCCATTCGGCTGAGAAGCGCTGCGGTCAAGATGCGGGCCGCGCCGGAATCCTCCGCCAAAAGCACTCGCGGAGAGGAACCGTCGCTACACAGAAGACGATTCCGGTTTAGAGAAGCCGGCTGCTGCTCCGTTGAACCACCCACGCTGAACTCCCACACTATCCCCAATGCGCGAGACCTTGTCCGATCCCGGCGTTGTTATTTCAGAAACTATGCCGCGGCGATGAAGAAGGGGTTTATTTCAGGGCGCGGAGAGGTGTTTTCGTTCAGATCAGCGGCATTTCCGCAAGGAACTCTTAAGGCTGGTTAATCAGACCTCAACGGGCGGCAGTCTATTTCGTGCCGAACATGCGGTCGCCGGCATCACCGAGACCGGGAACGATATAGCCATGAGCATTGAGATGGCTGTCGATGGCGGCGGTGAAAATATGCACATCGGGATGAATGCGGGCGAGATGCTGGATTCCCTCGGGGGCAGCAAGCAGGGTGACGAGTTTCAGATCTTTCACGCCGCGGTCTTTGAGGCGTGTGATCGCGGCAGCGACGGAATTGCCGGTCGCCAGCATCGGATCGACCAGCACGACGGGGCGCTCGGCGATATCGGTCGGCACCTTGAAGTAATATTCGACCGGCATGAGCGTTTCGGGGTCGCGATAGAGGCCGATGTGACCGATGCGAGCGGAAGGAACAAGATCGGTCAGGCCGTCGAGAAGGCCACTGCCGGCGCGCAGGATCGACACGAAGACGACCTTCTTGCCGAGAAGAATGGGCGCTTCCATCTCCGCCAGCGGGGTTTCGATCTTTATCGTCGCCATCGGCAAATCGCGCAGCACCTCATAACCGAGCAAGAGGCTGATCTCGCGCAGCAGCTTGCGAAAAATCGCCGAGGGGGTGTTCTTGTCGCGCATCAAGGTCAGCTTGTGCTGCACCAGAGGATGATCGACGACGGTGAGATTTGCGGGACGGGGGATCATGCTAATGGTTCTCGATAGGCATCCGGTGCCGCCGGTCCGTGGTTTTCGGCCGGCCGGGAAGATTCAGCTGTGCCGAATGTTCGGGCATGCGCGACACGATCTTGCCCTTGGAAATGACGAGGAGCCTGGTTGCGCGCAATCTGATCGCCTCAACCGGATCGGCTGCCTGAAGGACGACAAGGCTTGCGAGCGATCCCTTGCTCAAGCCATAGCCCTTCAGGCCCATGATCCGGGCGGGCTCGGCGGTCACGAAATCATAACAGCGCCGCATGTCTTCGGGGCTCGTCATCTGCGCCACATGCAGACCCATGAATGCAACGTCCAACATATCGGCGGCTCCAAGGGGATACCAGGGATCAAGGACGCAGTCCTGGCCGAAGGCGAGGGCAATGCCGTGGCGTGCCAATTCCGGGACCCGAGTCATGCCGCGCCGCTTGGGGTAAGTATCATGGCGGCCCTGGATTACGATGTTTATGAGAGGATTGGGGATGGCGGCGACGCCGGCCTCCGCCATCAGAGGCAGCAGCTTGGAAACATAATAATTATCCATGGAATGCATGGAGGTGAGATGCGAGCCGGCAACCCTTCCCGACAGTCCGAGACGCTTGGTTTCGGCAGTCAGCGTTTCGATGTGGCGCGACATCGGATCGTCGGTTTCATCGCAGTGCATGTCGACAAGAAGACCGCGATCGGAAGCGATCGTGCATAATTCGCGGACAGAGGCACGGCCATCCTCCATCGTGCGCTCGAAATGGGGTATGCCGCCGACCACATCGACGCCCCGGTCGAGCGCACGCAGCGTGTTATCGCGGGCCGAGGGGCTGCGGTAGAAACCGTCCTGAGGAAAGGCGACGAGCTGCAGGTCGATATAGGATGCAACTCTTCGCCGGACTTCGAGGAGCGCATCGACTGCGAGCAGGCGGTCGTCGCAGGTGTCGACATGGCTCCGAATGGCAAGCAGGCCCATCGAAGCGGCCCAGTCGCAATAGGCAAGAGCGCGATCGATCACCGCCTCGGGGGTCAGCAGCGGCTTGAGCTCGCCCCAGAGAGCTATTCCTTCCAGCAGCGTGCCCGATTGGTTGATGCGCGGGATGCCATAGGACAAGGTCGCGTCCATATGGAAATGAGCATCGACAAAAGGCGGTGAGACGAGACACCCCCCAGCATCGAATATTTCGGGAGCATCGGCGTCGAGACGCGCTTCCACAGCTTCGATCAGCCCTCGCGAAATCCCGATATCGGCCTTCTGCCCATCGGGAAGGGCTGCGTTCCTGACGATGATATCGAAGCTCATGGATTGTCCGGAGCCGGCGCTAACGCTCGCCCTTGCGATAGGCAACCATCAGGGCGCGGGGATAAGTGGCACGGCGCGACATCACGATCAATGCAATAATGGAGAGCACATAGGGCAGCATCAGGAAGATCTGATAAGGCACGAAGGCGCCGGCAAGCTGCTGCAGGCGCAGCTGATACGCATCGAAGCCGGCAAACAGCAAAGCTCCAAGCAGCGCCTTGCCGGGGCGCCAGGAGCCGAAAACGACGAGCGCGATGCAGATCCAGCCACGGCCGTTGATCATGTCGAAGAAGAACGAATTGAACGCGGACATGGTGAGAAAGCCACCGCCGATGCCCATCAATGCGCTGCCGACGGTCACGGCGGAGATGCGGACCGCGGTCACACTCAGACCCTGAGCCTCGGCGGCTGCCGGATTTTCACCCACGGTGCGGACGGCGAGACCCGCCGGTGTCTTGTAAAGAAACCAAGCGACGAGCGCGGTGAGGAGAAAGGCCAGATAGGTGAGCGGAGTCTGGCGGAAAAGCGCGTCGCCTAAGACTGGAATATCGGAAAGGAACGGGATCGGCAGACGCGAGAAGGGCTGAATTT
>DATFOT010000247.1:0-2696 GCA_035265265.1 Aestuariivirgaceae bacterium
TGTGCGGAGGCTTGGTGTAAGCAACCGAATCCTACGCCACATCAGCGGCTTACGCACACTCGCCAGCCTCTTCATAACACTCTGATGAATAAGACAGGCTAGCACCGCCGACCAACCCGTTCGATCGCGGTCCCCTCCACCCAAAAGCCTCAGCCGTGGCGTTCAAATCCCCATAGCGCTCGCGGCGCCCCCACACGTTTCCATCATCGCGGTTTCCTTGTATGGGGCTTTGTCAAGGAGGAGTTTCATCTGGCAACAGGGCGGCGCATCTTTTTTCCTGCGTCAGTTTCTTTGTTCGATCTAGAGGCCCGTTTCTTCGTCCCGACCCGCACTTCGCTGACGCCGGCGCGCGCAGAAGCTGTCAAGATTGGCCGTCGCGCCAACCTTGCGGCATGCTCCGCCTTTGCCAGGCCACACCTTGACAGCTTCGAGCACGACGGCACGCTTGGTGCGATCGGGATGACGATCAGAGGGGAGCCCGCTTTCGCGGCGCGGATCAATCGCGCCACAACCTTGTATCCGGTGGGTGCAAGAACCCGAACCATGATGCAGCTATGCGCATCGGCAGCGAAGCTCCGAGACGGCGGACCCATTCTCCCTTTCGGCATGAAAGCCAAGGAAACACGTCGGGACCCGCCACCCCGAACCATCATCGGCGACCCCGTCACAAGCAGACGGACTGGGCCCGAAACTATTGGGTGACTTCAGCGTCCTCTGTTCATGATGCGGGACGCAGAACGATGCCTTCTGGCACAACGCCCTCCTGAACGAGCCGCCACAGTGCGATCAGAAGCTTGCGCGCCAAGGCCACGATCATGGGCTTGCGAGTGCCGGGGGCGTTCTCAGTGCGGGATCGAAACCACTGCGCCAAGGCGCTGTCCTTCTGGAACATGAGAAATCGCCACGCCAACTGGATCATGCCCCGCCGAACTCGAGCGTTGCCGGAACGGGCCAGCCCTTTCTCCCGCCGTTTTGTGCCGCTCTCGTCTGGCGAGCCAGTGAGCCCGGCATAACGCGCCACGGCCCGTCGGTCGCGCATGTTTCGAGACAGCACCTCTTGAACCAGCATGTCGGCGGTCTCGATGCCAACCCCGATCACGCGCGCCAACAGACGCACCATAGCGTGTGGTCCATCACCGGGCGCTTGCTTGAGACGCTCCAGGCGAGCATCCTCGATCTGCCGTATCTGGTCACTGACGAGCCGCCGGCGCACCATGTCGCGATGCAGCTCGGCCAAGGTGTTGGGCGGGATCGGCTCGCCCTCGGCCGTGCGCAAGCCCTCAAGGCGTTCGGCGGCCTTCTTTAGCTTGGGATTGAATCCGCGGATGCCGAGCCGGATCAATGTCGCTTTCATTCGGTTGATGATTCGATTTTGCTCTCCGACAAGGCTCTCGCGCTCGCGGTTGGGCCGCTTGGCATCTTCGTCCTTGATTGTCGGGATCGCCACCATCTTGCAGTGATCACGCTCGCCGCGCAGCCAGCCGAGAAAAGCGCGCTTGAGCAGCTCGGTGTCGAGCCGATCGGTCTTGGCGCGTCGGTGCTCGCGCGATACGGCTACGCTCGATGCGTGAATGACATGGGCCTCGATGTCGCGGGCCCTGAGCCATCGTGCCAGCCAGAAGCCATCACGGCCGGCCTCCAAGGCCACACAGATGCGTTTGATCCTGCGTCCCGCCTTTTCCGCTTCCTCTCGCCATCGATGCAGCAGCTTCAGTAATGTACCCTCGTCGACTTTGAGCTTCTTCAACGGCTGGCGCTCGACGCCAGGTACGATACCGGCAACGAGCCAGCTCGACTGGCTCATCTCGATGACCGCGATCAGCGTTCCGTCCGGTTCGAGGAGGTTGAGGGATCGACTCAGGTCGTTCAACTTCTGCATGGAGTGCTCCATCGGTTCAAATCAGCGCCGATGGATGCAACATCCTCGCCGCCGCCCGCCCCATAGCATCTCCCTTGGAGGTTTTCGTACGCCGGCCCCAGAGCCCGTGGCACCGTCAGTCATGCGGCCGGCATCCGAAAACCTTCACAGAAGGAGACTTCGAGCCGGCCAAGAGACCGCAGCCCGGAGAGAAAATATGTGTAGTCTGGTTCGCTCGTTTCCCACGTTTGTTGCCCTACGCCTCTAGGAAAAAATCTTCCGTTTGATCAGCGAAAATAGCCCAAGCGGCTTCTTCAGGAAGCAACGCATGATTATCGCTGTCCAGCGCGACGAACCTTGCGTCGGGAATGGAAGCCGCGACGCGCCGGCCTTGATCGAATGGCACCAAGGCATCTCGAATGCAGTGGAAGACCAGGGTCGGTACTCTCACCCGCGCCAGCAAGTCGGCAATATCAATGTCATCCAAGGCAGCTCTCAACTTCACGGCGATGTCACCCGAGTGAGAGGCGCATTGCGTCTTGATGAAAGACTGGAGTTGCTCGGGAGAGGCCGTTGGAAGCCAGAACGAGAAGAATGAACGAATAAACGCCGAGGTCTCGCTGCCCCAGCCGCTCTGCACCATGGTCACAAACGCCTTTGCCTCGTCGATCTGTTGCGGTGAGCCTCGCTTGTTGCGACCGAGCGGATAGCTTCCGTAGAGAACCAGCTTCGATACCCGCTCCGGATGCCGTACCGCATAAGCAATCGAGGTTGCGGCGCCTCCGGAGATTCCCAGCAAGGCAAAACGTTTGAGCCCGAGCGAGTCGACGGTGGCCTC
>DATFOT010000248.1:0-3837 GCA_035265265.1 Aestuariivirgaceae bacterium
CCTTTGAGGCGGAGGAACTCTACGGGATCGCTGGCGGTGCGTGAATGAGCAATCTTCGATCAGTTCGTCTTAGTCTTTGACCAGCTCCACTCGCAGCCAATCGATCTCCATGGTATGTACGAAGGGCATATAGTCCCGGTAGTGCCCAACCTTGAATTTGGTCACTGAAGGCTTATTGGGGTTAGGCTCATAGCCGATTTTTCCCGTTACCCGCGCAATGAATTGCTCTCCGGCATAGACTTCAATGACGGCTTTGCCCGAGCGACCCGCCTCGACGCGATAGCTCATCTCGACCCACTCTCCGAGGGCCGACGGCAGGATGGGGTTTGAACCGTACCTGACCTGGAGATCCGCCGTGCAGGGTTTGCCTTCCTCCGGGGTTTTCGTCCACTTGCAGTATTGCGCCGGTCCATCCTTCCAAACGTCTGTCGAACCATCCGGTTTTGGCGCCGATGCCACCTTGCAGCGGCAATGCTCATCCTGCACGGTGACGTGAAGCACCCCGTCATCGAAGCGTTGCGCCAAGAATGGGCTCGGTCCCTCCCCTTTCTCGAATTGACTCTCATAGGACTCGCTCAACGGTTCCTGCTTCCACTGGGCGGTAACCCAGCGAATCGAATTTGTCCGATCCTCGATTTTCGCGGGCATGCGAAACCGTATGCCGTATCGATAAGGCGTATCGGCGTTGTGCTGGTAGGCTTTCTGAAACCGCAACTCCTGACGCTGTATGCACAGATTTTCTTCACCGGCGGCGAGGGCACGACGCATGACCTCGTCGGTGCAATAAGGATTTTTCACTTTCTGCAGCGATCGGACCGGCCTCAGACCCAACGGCTGCATCAGGTTGGGTCCGCTCCCTGCCTCCGGTCCGCCAAATCTTCTTTCCGCATCCGCGGTCTCGTGGCCCGTGACGATCGCGGCACCAGGCGGGCGACATTCATTAGGTGACTTGTAACGACACACATTTCCCCCGAGCGATGTCTCATCGACAGTAATCCGCAAAAAACCATCGCCACTCTGGCAGGGATCGGGAAGAAGCTCTATTGGCGCCTCCCTCGCGTCGGTCTGGCAAGGGCACCAATATCGCCAGTTCAGTTCGCGGCTAGCGAATTCATCGTTGAGGGATGTTTGAGCCCCGGCATGTGCGGCAGGAAGTCCGCCGACCAACAGGGCCGCCGAGAGGAGCGAGAGAGCGAACCGCATGAAAAGTAGCCGAAGAATGTCTCGTATCATCAGAGCCATGAATACCGCCGAAACCTGTTAGCGAGATGACGCGCATCTTACAAGAGGCGCTGAACGAAGAGGAGCGGGCGTTCGTCACAACATTACGAGCCCCCGGGCCTGGCACCGACCCGATTCCCAGTGCATGGCTTCGCTGATCCTGATTCCCGGATCACGGTCGAGTTTCTCCGCGACGCCATGGTGAATAAGGTGCAGAGTGGCGATGAGTTCTACGAGCTTGTGCAAAGTGAAGGCGATAAGCTGTTGCAGCGTCGCTATCCTTCGCCCGCGGCGAACGAGCTAGGCGTGAAGTAGCCCCCGCCGGAATATTCTCGAACGATCAAATTATCTTCTTGGTAAACAAGTCCGTTCTTTTGGGTCGAGCATGCGCTTGTCGCGTCTATCGGGTTCAAAACACATGTTCTTTTTTGAGCGGCCCATTACATGGATTCAGAGTGCCCGACTACTGGAGCCCATGAGAGTATCCTTTGCTGGTATCCGACGAGCGAGCGTGAACTTTTCGTCAAGGACTTCTGCGCAATTGTACAAATCGGATGAGTTGGGGAGTTCTCACATGCTGATCGTAAAAGTTCCGGCGGCCGTTGCCGCGGTGTTGTTCATGTCGGTTTCAGCGCAGGCGATGGAGTTTGCGAAACGTCCTGCACCCGTTTCTGAAACCTTCGCCTGGGCGCCGACCGTTCGTTCCGTACATGGTGATGAGCGTTTACGCCGTCAGATCAACACCCAAAATATCTTTCACCCTGTATCAGTTGAATGGATGAAACTCGATCGGCCGAGGCCAATTTCTAACCTCAAACGGGTTTGGACGGTGCAGAGGACTGTTCAGAACAGGCCCGGCCGGTTATCCGCTGAGTTCAGCGCACTTGCCAGTAGCTCCCGCATAAGGTTCGAGTACGGTCCCGGTGAGATCAGTGGCTGGCTCAAACCCACTCGCATAGCCATGAAATTTGCCCATTGTCCGGGTCCTATCGCAAATCTTTTTCCACCTTTGGCCGACGTAGACGTCACACTGGCGGATCGCGCTTTTACATCAAGCATAGTGAAAGTTATCATCCGTCCCGGGATGCGGGCTCGACCAAGCTCGGCGGGCATTTGCGTCGGGAGCATGGCACCGTGTGGTGTGTTGAGTTTTGCCGGCCCTGCTAGGAAAGACATCTTGTCATCGGCTTACATCGATAAGCGTTTGTAGGAAATTCCCACCGCTGACTTATGCTAGCGAGCATCAATCTCTTTGAAGCAACAAAGAATTTATGGTGCCCAGGGGCGGAATTGAACCAGCGACACGCGGATTTTCAGGCCGCAGCTAAGCCCATCAAATCAAATGCTTCGCTCCGAAAAAACGGCAAACCGACTCGCACGAAACAGCAGCTTACGGGCAAATTGTCAAACCAGATGGCCCGGATTTTTATCAACCCGGCGCAGTTTAAAAACGGAAAACGGCGCGTCTCTTCGCGGGGGCCGCTCTCATCTGCAATTTTCGAGAATGAGATAATCGTCCGAGCGTCGGTGAAGCCATTTCTCGACGCTGTCATTCATCCTACTTGAGGGTGACCAGCTGCTTCGCAGTTTCCACATTGCATGCTTGTTCTTCCGACAGGTGGCTTCTCAAGCGGGCGATTTGAACTGCGCAACATTCTCCTTCGTTACGCGCATGACGCCCGTTACAATTTTCTCGGGCAGAGGATTGATGCCTGCGGCTTCAGGGTCGACCACGATCTTCATCGAGTTGGTGTTGAGCCAGTGGAGAAGGTGAACGCCAAGGAAGGATTCGACGTAAGATTTTTGTGCCACAGCACCCTCGATCGTACCCTCTTCAATGAATGGCAGCATGTCGGGATTACGGTCCATGGCGATAATTTTGACCTGGCCCTGCTTGCCGGCTTCCTTCACCGCCAAAGCTGCGCCCTTGCCGGAATCGCCATCCGTGCCGCCGATGCCCGCGATATCAGGATGCGCCTGGATCGCCTGGGCATAGGCGGTGGGCGCATAAGAAGGATCGGCCTTGTCATTGACGACATCGACGACTTGTATCTCTGGATATTTCTCTTTGAAGATCGCCTTATAGCCCTCGACACGCTCGAGCACCGCGGGTGCCGGAAACGTGCCCAGAAGCACTTTTCCCTTGCCACCGATAGCCTGGGCAAGCATTTCGCCACCGATCTTGCCGGCATCCATATTGGAGATTCCCAAATGCACGGAGCGTTTGGATTCTGGAACATCGCCAATGACCATGGCAACAGGAATGCCCGCTTCAACTGCCCGGTCGATGCCGGATGCCATAGCCGCAGCATCGCCTGGGAATATGAGCAGCCCTGCAGGTTTGCGTGCCACCAATTCATCGAGCTGGCGCGCCTGCGCGGCGGTGTCGAAGTCGAGCGGACCAGTAAAGGTCGTCTTGACGTTCAAAGCTTTGGCGACATCGACCAGGCCGATCTTGTGATCGGCCCAGAACGGGACCTGCGTCACGATGGAAAGGAATACGTATTCTAGGCCTTCGCCCTGGGCGAGCGCAGCCCGCGTGAAGCCTGGAAGCGCCATGGCGCCGATGCCGCCCAATGAAGCGACACCGAGGAGAGTTCGTCGGTCAATTCTCGT
>DATFOT010000249.1:0-12213 GCA_035265265.1 Aestuariivirgaceae bacterium
AGGCGACGAAGACGGTGTCCCTCGTTATGGATGGCTGGAAAACCTACCGGTTCACCGCTCAATGGGGTTCGGAAACCACGACCGATGATGCCGAGGGGATGGTGACGAACCAATCCGCGATCCGCCCCGCATGCGAAGACATTATCGCCCTGCTGGCCCGGTTCATTGGCCAGATCGACCAGGTGCCGCCCAGCTTCTCCGCAATTCTGGTCGCAGGCGAGCGCGCCTATGCCCGAGCGCGGCAGGGCCAAGACGTGGCGCTTGTTTCCAGATCGGTCACCGTCGAGGCGCTGGAGCTTCTGGAAACCCGGCCAGAAGAAGCCGATTTTGAGCTCCGCTGTGGGAAAGGCACCTATGTCCGTGCCATCGCACGCGATCTTGGCCGCCTCCTTGGGTGTTTCGGCCACGTGACCGCGCTTCGCAGAACCGCCACCGGCCCGTTTACCGAAGAGGACATGATTTCTCTGGAAAAGCTGGAGGAGTTCAGTCATAACGACGCCGGCCGCAAGGCCATGATGACGGTTATCCGCCCTCTGAGGACCGCGCTGGACGACATCCCGGCACTGGCCCTGAGCGAAGCGGAATCCGAACGCCTCAGGCAAGGACAGCCCGTAGTCTTGCGGTCTGTCGGGAGCCCTCGGGAAGGCGACATTGTCCTGGTGCTGAGCAATGAAAAGCCCCAGGCATTGGCCGCCTTGAAAGACGGGGTTCTGCATCCGAAGCGGGTCTTCAATCTCTAGGGCTGCGATGCTGCCCAAACATAAGGAGAATAACCGATGTCGGTGACTCAGGAGCGCAAACAGGCGCTCATCAAGGAATTTGCCACCAAGCAGGATGATACGGGCTCGCCCGAAGTTCAGGTGGCGATTCTGTCCGAGCGGATCAAAAATCTGACGGACCATTTCCAAACCCACACCAAGGATAATCACTCCAGGCGCGGCTTGCTGAAGCTCGTAAGCCAACGCCGTGTTCTGCTCGATTATCTGAAGGGGCAGGATGAGAAGCGTTACCTAACGCTTATTGATCGGCTTGGCATTCGCCGTTAGCCGTTTTGCACGTGATGCGGGCAGGCTTTGCAGCTTTGAGGACGAGCAGTCCGCAGTCCCTCGATCGAGTGTTCGGCAATGGGGCCGTCGCTCACGCCCATAGGGGATGCCGCCGGCTTGGCTGAACGCAATCAGTGTGGCGGCGAAGGGCTATTTGAAAAGGACCGACGATGTTTGATATCGATGTTGAGGAACTCGAATGGGGCGGCAAGACCTTGCGCCTCGAAACCGGGCGCATGGCCCGGCAGGCCGATGGCGCAGTGCTTGCGACCTATGGCGAAACCACCGTGCTTGCGACCGTGGTCAGCGACAAAACCCCCAGAGAGGGCATAGATTTCTTTCCCCTGACGGTCAATTACCAGGAAAAGACCTATGCCGCCGGCAAGATTCCGGGCGGATATTTCAAACGTGAAGGCCGCCCCACCGAAAAGGAAACGCTGGTATCGCGTTTGATCGATCGGCCGATCCGGCCATTGTTCGCCGAAGGCTATCGCAATGAGACCCAGGTGATCGCCACGGTTCTCTCCTACGACATGGAAAACGAACCCGACGTCATTGCCCTGGTTGCTTCCTCGGCCGCGCTCACTCTGTCGGGTGTTCCGTTCATGGGCCCGGTGGGCAGCGCCCGCGTCGGCTTGATCAACGGCGAATTCGTCCTCAACCCCACGCTCGAGCAGATCAAGACGTCTGACCTCGATCTAATTGTCGCCGGCACCGCCAATGCCGTGCTGATGGTGGAATCGGAGGCAAAGGAACTGGTCGAAGAAAAAATGTTGAGCGCGGTCATGTTCGGCCACAAGGGGTTTCAGCCGGTGATCGACGCCATCATCCGGCTTGCCGAACGCGCAGCCCGCGAGCCGCGCAACGTAACGATCAGCGACAGCACCTCTCTGGCCGAACAGGTCAACAGCCTTGCCGAGGCTGAACTGCGCGAGGCCTATGCGATTGCCGGCAAGGAGGAGCGTCGCGACCGCATATCCGCGGTCAAAGACAAGGTCGTTGCCGCGTTGGTCACTGGCGAGAACGACAGCCCGTCATCCCTGGCAATTGCCGACACCCTCAAGCATGTCGAGAAGGATATCGTTCGCGGCAACATCCTCTCCACCGGCCGTCGTATCGATGGCCGCGACCTGGTGACCGTCCGGCCGATCAGGTGTGAAGTGGGCGTGCTTCCCCGCACCCATGGATCGGCGCTGTTCACCAGGGGCGAAACCCAGGCCCTGGTCGTCACCACGCTCGGCACTGGCGAGGACGAGCAGTATATCGATGCGCTCGAAGGGACTTATAAGGAAACCTTCCTTCTGCATTATAATTTTCCGCCCTTTTCGGTCGGAGAAACCGGCCGGCTGGGCGGCGCTGGCCGTCGCGAGATCGGTCATGGAAAACTCGCCTGGCGCGCAATCCATCCCATGCTGCCTGGCCCCGAGGCTTTCCCTTACACCATTCGCGTTGTCTCCGAGATAACCGAATCGAACGGCTCGTCTTCCATGGCATCGGTGTGCGGCGCATCGCTGGCGCTCATGGATGCCGGCGTGCCGCTCAAGGCGCCTGTGGCGGGTATCGCCATGGGCCTGATCAAGGAGGGTGACCAATTCGCGGTTCTCTCCGACATATTGGGTGATGAGGATCATCTGGGCGACATGGATTTCAAGGTCGCCGGGACCGCCACTGGGGTCACCTCGCTGCAAATGGACATCAAGATCACCGGTATCACCGAGGAGATCATGCAGACCGCGCTTTTCCAGGCCAGGGGCGGACGCCTGCAGATCCTGGAAAGAATGTCCGAGGCGATCACCGAGGCGCGTCCGGGCCTTGGCGAGCACGCACCCCGCATCGAGGTTATGACGATCCCCACCGACAAGATCAGGGAAGTGATCGGCTCCGGCGGCAAGGTCATTCGCGAAATCGTCGAGAAGACCGGTGCTAAGATCGATATCTCCGATGACGGCACAATTAAGATTGCCTCCTCCAGCGGCACCGCGATCAACGCTGCCATCAAATGGATCAAGTCGATTGTCTCCGAACCGGAGATTGGCGAGATCTATGAAGGCACTGTCGTCAAGGTCGTGGACTTCGGCGCCTTCGTTAATTTCTTCGGCGCCCGCGACGGGCTGGTGCACGTCTCCGAGCTTGCCCCGCGCCGGGTCGGCAAGGTGAGCGATGTAGTGAAGGAAGGCGACAAGGTGAAGGTGAAGCTGTTGGGTTTCGATCAGCGCGGCAAAGTTCGCCTCTCGATGAAATTGGTTGATCAGGCGACGGGGGAGGATCTTTCCAAGCGTGCCGATGCCGAGCCAATTGCGGCGGAAGCCGAATAGGGTGATCATCATGGCCGGGCTTGACCCGGCCATTTCGTGCCAAATACAAAACCCTTCCGCTGGCTGCCGCCTCCGGGTGAAGGAGAGGTGGGAGGCTGGCCCTCCTAGGTGCCTACTTCAAAGAGTAGGACTGGTGCCCACTTCCATTAATTTCGAGAATAACTGAGTGGGACTATTGCCCTCGTTTGCACGAGGGCGGATATGCGGAGGCCCGACAGCGCTCCCACCGCCATCCGTACCTGCCAAGACGCGCTATCCAGGGCGCCTTGGTCAAGAGGAGGTTTTCTCTCCCCATTTCATCTTCGTCATGCGCGGACTTGATCCGCGCATCTTCCGCTGGCACGAGATGTGAGTCGGCGTGCCTCAGAGCATCGCCGGAAGAACCCGGTCGGGCGGCTTGTGCCCGTCGACCCATGTCTTGATGTTGATGATCACTTTTTCGCCCATGTCGATGCGGCCTTCGATGGTGGCGGAGCCCATATGCGGCATCAGCACGGATTTTTTTGACTTCAGCAGGCGTGGATTGACCGCCGGCTCATGCTCGAACACATCGAGGCCGACCCCGCCGAGCTCGTCTGCCTCCAGCATGCGCGCCAGCGCGTTCTCATCGATGATCTCTCCGCGTGCGGTGTTGACGATGATCGCATCCGGCTTCATCAGCTTCAGCCGCCGGGCCGACAGGAGGTGATAGGTCCCTGGTGTATGCGGGCAATTGACGGAAACGATGTCGACGCGCGCCAGCATCTGGTCGAGACTTTCCCAATAGGTGGCTTCGAGCTGTTCCTCGATGGAAGAGTGAACCGGCTTGCGGTTGTGGTAGTGAATCTGCAGTCCGAAGGCCTTCGCACGCCGCGCCACGGCCTGGCCGATCCGTCCCATGCCGATGATCCCGAGCCGCTTTCCGAAAATGCGGTGGCCCAGCATCCATGTCGGCGACCATCCCTGCCAGCTGTTGTCGGCGCCGATAACCTCCGAGCCTTCGATGATACGTCGCGCAACCGCCAGGATGAGGGCCATCGTCATATCGGCGGTATCCTCCGTCAGAACCCCGGGCGTGTTCGTCACCGTGATGCCGCGCGCGAGCGCGGTATCCACATCGATGTTGTCGACGCCGGTGCCGAAATTTGCGATCAGCTTGAGCTGTTCGCCGGACTGCATGATGACGGCCTTGTCGATGCGATCCGTGACGGTCGGCACCAGCACCTCCGCCTCCTTGACGGCGCTGATGAGGCCCGCCTGCGTCAGGGGCTTATCGTCGGCGTTTAGCCGTGTGTTGAAAAGTTCGCGCATCCGGGTCTCGACCACGTCGGGAAGCTTGCGCGTCACGATGACCAGGGGTTTGCGCTTCGTCATAAAAATCTCCTAAAGCCGCGTTTACCTACTATTAACCAGTTGGAAGCAGCTTCGCCTTTGGAAGGTCTTTGGTTGGCCGTCTGTGTAAACTGCGCTTGACCGCGGTGGCAAGGGGCGGGCATGACTCTCCGAGGGTCAAGGGATTTCGGGCTTCGGGGCAGACCGCCAGGTGGGAATTGATCATGGGCGCACGCCGATTGGGCTCGCTTTTCTTGGCTGCAGCATGCCTCCTCGCGGCCGGCGGTGCCGTTTACTCCCTTTTCACCCAGAGATCCGGCAGCGAAGTGAAAGCCGCAGCTGCCATCGAGGCGACCGCGGCCCTGGGCAGCGAGGGCCAGGAGCGCGGTCCAAGCGGTCTCATCGTGCCCCGTTTCGTCAGCCTGAAGACCGATGTCGTCAACGTCCGGCGCGGACCCTCCAATGAGCATGAAGTCGCATGGGTTTTCCGGCGCAAGGGCTTGCCCGTCGAGGTCATCGCCGAATTCGAGCATTGGCGGCGCATTCGCGACAGCGAGGGTGAGGAAGGCTGGGTATACCAGAGCCTGCTCGCCGGTGGGCGAACGGCGATCGTCGAGCCTTGGAAGAAGGGCACCGTGATTTCTCTTCGCCGAAACCCTGATCCGTCCTCTCCCGCCGTGGCCAGGCTGAAATCCGGCGTTATCGGCGATGTTCAGCAGTGCAGCGGTCAATGGTGCGAAATTGCCGTTGAGGGTTACGACGGTTGGGTCGAGCAGGCGGTGCTGTTCGGTGTTTATCCGGGCGAACAGCTCGCCGATTGATCAGCGGTCGGAAAGCCGGATGATCACATCCACCCGCGAGATCCTTTTTCCCTGCGGCGCCGCCGGCAATCCCTCGACCGTGACATCGGGATTTTTGATGTCCATGAGGGTTCCTTCGCGCTCGAGATAGAAGTGGAAATGATCGGCGGTATTCGTGTCGAAATAGGTTTTGGCGCCTTCGATGGCCACTTCGCGTAAGAGATTGGCGGCAGTGAACTGGTTCAGGGTGTTATAGACCGTCGCCAGCGAAATCGCTGCGCCCGCCGCGAGGGCCTCCTGGTGAAGTCCCTCCGCAGTCACATGGCGGTCGGGCCCGCTGAACAGAAGCTGTGCAAGCACCCGACGCTGACGGGTTGGCCGCAAGCCGGATTTAGCGAGCTTTTCCTGGGCCGGGCCGGCAGCATTGCCTATTGATCTTTTGGGCCTCAACATGCCGCCTAACTACCACAGGCGAAGCGAATTTGGCAAACTGCCGGCGATTGCATATATGACGCAGGCGGAGATCGCGCCTTGAACGGCCTATCCCACTCCGGTGTATAGTTAAGGGGGTGCGGAATGGCTGTGCTTTACCGGTGCACGGAATGGGGCTGGATGGCTTTGAAGAAAGCGAACTATGATTTCGAGGACCTGCTGGCCTGTGGCCGGGGCGAATTATTTGGTCCCGGCAACGCGCAGCTCCCCCTGCCGCCCATGCTGATGTTCGACCGCATCACGCACATCGCGGAGGACGGCGGCGAGCACGGCAAGGGACAAATTGTTGCCGAACTCGATGTCCATAGCGATCTGTGGTTTTTTGCCTGTCACTTCAAAGGCGACCCCGTGATGCCCGGCTGCCTGGGCGTCGATGCCTTGTGGCAGCTTTTGGGTTTCTTTCTTGGCTGGATGGGCGCGCCGGGCCGCGGCCGGGCGCTTGGCGTCGGTGAAGTCAAATTCGCCGGCATGGTCGTGCCGACCGTCAAGAAAGTTCAATATGTCGTGGATCTGAAACGCGTGATTCTTCGCAAGCTGAACCTGGGCATTGCCGATGGCTTGTTGAAGGCAGATGGTGAGCCGATCTATCAGGCCAATGATCTGCGTGTCGGGTTGTTCCTGCCGGCTGCGGTCGAAGCAGGTGTTTGAGCTGGATTAGCAAGGGAGTTGAAGATGCGGCGTGTGGTCATCACCGGCATCGGTATTGTTTCGAGCATCGGCAACAACAGCCAAGAGGTGCTTGCCTCGCTGCGAGAGGCGAAATCCGGCATCGTGAAGGCCGACGACTACGCGCGCCTCGGATTCCGCTGCCAGGTCCATGGCGCTCCGAAGCTCGATCTTGACCGCGCGGTCGATCGCCGGGTTCGCCGCTTCATGGGCGATGGCGCCGCCTGGAACTGGGTCGCCATGCAGCAGGCGATCACCGATTCCGGCCTCGAGGAATCCGATGTGAAGAACGACCGCACCGGTATCATCATGGGCTCGGGCGGGCCCTCTACCAGGACGATCGTTTCCGCAGCCGACACCACCCGTGAAAAGGGTCCAAAGCGCGTCGGTCCCTTTGCTGTCACCGCCGCCATGTCGAGCACCAATTCCGCGACTCTCGCGGTTCCTTTCGGCATTCGCGGGGTCAATTATTCCATCTCTTCGGCTTGCGCCACATCGGCCCACTGCATCGGCAATTCCGCCGAGCTCATTCAATGGGGCAAGCAGGACATCATGTTTGCGGGCGGCGGCGAGGAGCTCGATTGGACCCTCTCGGTTCTGTTCGACGCCATGGGCGCCATGTCGTCGCGCTTCAACGACCAGCCGGCGGCGGCGTCCCGCGCCTATGACAAGAATCGCGATGGATTCGTCATTGCCGGCGGCGCCGCTGTCGTGGTGCTCGAGGAACTCGAACATGCCCGCGCGCGGGGTGCCAAAATTTATGGCGACATCGTCGGCTATGGTGCCACTTCGGACGGCATCGATATGGTGCAGCCGTCCGGCGAGGGTGCGGCCCGCTGCATGCGCCAGGCGCTTTCCACCGTCAAGGAACCGGTTGATTACATCAATCCGCATGCCACCTCGACGCCGATCGGCGACAAGAAGGAAATAGAGGCGATCCGGGAAGTTTTCGGCGAGAATATTCCGCCCATATCGGCCACCAAATCTCTGACCGGCCATTCGCTGGGTGCCACCGGCGCCCAGGAGGCGATCTATTCCATTCTGATGATGAAAAACGGTTTCATTTGCGAAAGCGCCAATATCGAGGAGCTCGATCCTGAATTCGCCGATGTGCCGATCGTCAGGGCCCGCATCGATGATGCCAAAATCGATGTCGTGCTTTCCAACAGCTTCGGATTCGGCGGCACCAACGCGTCACTCGCGATTCAACGCTACGATGGATCATAGGCCGAAGAAACGGCAACACAGGGGACAGCATGACCGAAATCATGAAGGGCCGTCGCGGCTTGATCATGGGGGTGGCCAACGACCATTCGATTGCTTGGGGGATTGCGCAGGTGCTCCATCGCCATGGCGCGGAACTAGCCTTCACCTATCAGGGCGAGGCTTTCGGCCGCAGGGTTAAACCGCTCGCCGCCAAAGTTGGTAGCGATTTGGTGTTTCCATGCGATGTCGAGGATATCGCCACTGTCGATAAGGTTTTCTCAGGCCTGCAAAAGGCCTGGGGAACGGTCGACTTCCTCCTGCATGCCATCGCTTATTCCGACAAGGCCGAGCTCAAGGGCAGCTATGCCGGCACAACGCGCGACAATTTCGTCCGCACGATGATCATCTCTTGTTTTTCCTTCACCGAGCTGGCGACCCGCGCTGCAGCTCTGATGCCGGCCGGCGGCACCATGCTGACCCTCACCTATGGCGGCTCGACCCGAGTCATGCCGAACTATAATGTCATGGGGGTAGCAAAGGCCGCGCTGGAGGCTTCGGTACGCTATCTCGCCGCCGATTTCGGGCCGAAGGGAATTCGCGTCAATGCGATTTCTGCCGGCCCAATGCGCACGCTGGCCGGATCAGGGATAAGCGATGCGCGGCAGATGTTCAATTACCAGAAACGCCATTCCCCGCTTCGCCGAACCGTGACGCTTGAAGACATCGGCGGTGCCGGACTCTATCTTCTGTCATCGCTGTCGTCGGGCGTTACAGGCGAGATCCATTATGTCGACTCAGGCTACAACATAATTTCAACGCCGCGGCCCGAAGACCTCAGGGCCGGGGAAATCGACGATATTCCCGAAGCGGCCCAATGATCAGCAATGCTGTTGTTTGAGATCGCTGATCGTCGGGCTGCTGCCGTTGAGGGGGTTGTCCGGGTTCCACTTGATCTCTGACACATAGCAGCGTGTCGCAAGCGCGTCATACATGAACAGCTTGCCCGCGAGGCTGTCTCCGATGCCCGCGAGTTCCTTGAGCGCCTCGATCGCCTGCACCGAACCGATGATGCCGGTGAGCGCGCCGAGAATGCCCGCCTCCTCGCAGCTCGGCAACAGGCCCAGGGGCGGCTCGTCGGGAAACAGACAGCGATAGGTCGGGTAGGGCGTGTCATCCGCGCGGCGCATATGCGGTTTGAACGTGGACACCTGACCGTCGAATTGGCCGACGGCACCCATGACCAGAGTTTTTTTCGCCAGAAAGCACGCATCGCTCACCAGATAGCGCGTGCGGAAATTATCTGAGCCGTCGACGACCAGATCATAGGCGCCGACGATCTCCAGCGCATTGGCGCCGGTCAGGCGGAAATTGTGCCGGTCGACTTGAACATGCGGGTTGAGGGCATTGATCGTTATCGCCGCGCTCTCTGTCTTGGGCTCGCCGACCCGTTCGGTGGTGTGGATCACCTGCCGTTGTAAATTCGAAAGGCTGACCCGGTCGTCATCGATAATGCCGAGCCGTCCCACGCCGGCAGCTGCCAGATAAAGCAGCACCGGCGCGCCGAGCCCGCCGGCGCCGATCACCAGCACGCTCGACTGCCGGAGTTTGGCTTGGCCCGGGCCGCCCACCTCCTTCAGCAGGATGTGCCTGGAATATCGTTCGAGTTCCGACGCCGACAGAGCCATGGCTCATTGGCCTCCTGTGGATCCAAAACCTTTAGCCCCTCGTGCCGTCTCACCCACCGGACCCTCGATCCATCTTACGCGTGTCACCGGCGCGACGACCAGCTGGGCAATTCTGTCCCCGCGGCGCACCGTGAAGCTCGACCTGCCGAGATTGATCAGGATGACTTTGATTTCACCGCGGTAGTCGCTGTCGATGGTGCCGGGACTGTTGAGGCAGGTGACGCTGTGATTGAGCGCAAGCCCAGACCGCGGCCTGATTTGCGCTTCATAGCCTTCCGGCAAGGCGATGACCAGGCCCGTCGGCACCGCTTCCCTGCCCATCGGCGGCAACACCAGCGGCTCATCGGGGTGTGTCGCCGCCCTCAGATCGACACCGGCTGCTCCGGCGCTGGCATAATCCGGAAGCATCAGGCCTTCGCCATGAGCGAGGCGGGTGATCGGAACCTGAAGCGAACTCATTCTGCGGCTTTGCTCTGGTGAACGAGCATGTCGGCGAATTTATCCATCAGCCGCGCCGCCACCTCTTCCTTGCCGAGATCGGGCCAACTCTCTACGCCGCTCCCCGATATGACATGCACGCGGTTCCTTCTCCCTCCCATCACTCCCGATATCGCGCTCACGTCATTGGCGACGATGACCTCGGCGCCCTTGCGCCGAAGCTTCGCCGTGGCATTCTCGACGACATTTTCGGTTTCCGCCGCGAAGCCCACGACGAGCCGCGGCCTCTTGCTTTTGTGATGGGCAATGCTGCTCAAGATATCCGGCGTCTCGGTCAGGAGCAGCGACGGTACTTTGCTGGCACCGGTTTTTTTGATTTTTTCCCCGCTGGGACTTGCTATGCGCCAATCGGCGACCGCTGCGGCGAAAATGGCGATATCAGCGGGCAGCGCCTGCTCCGCTGCTCTCAGCATCTCGTCTGCGGTCTTGACCCAAACGACGGTCACACCCGCGGGCGGGGTGAGATTGGTTGGTCCCGAGATCAGCACGGTCTGAGCCCCGCGTGCTGTCGCTGCTTCCGCCAGCGCATAGCCCTGCCGGCCCGAGGAGCGATTGGCGATATAGCGGACGGGATCGATGGGTTCCTGCGTCGGGCCGGCGGTGATGACCACCTTGCGGTCCTTGAGCAGCTGGTCATGCGAAGGTGCCAGCGCCTTGGCGGCCGCTTCGACGATTTCTTCGGGCTCCGCCATGCGCCCCGGTCCATACTCCCCGCATGCCATTTCGCCCTCGTTCGGGCCGACCACACTGACTTTCCGCTGCCGCAGGACATCGAGATTATGCTGCGTCGCCTGATGCATCCACATCCGTACATTCATGGCAGGCGCAATCAGCACCGGCTTGTCGGTTGCGAGCAGCGCCGTCGTCGCTAGATCATCGGCAAGCCCTGATGCCATCTTGGCCATGATATCGGCACTTGCCGGAGCGACGACCACGAGATCGGCCGATCGCGATAGCTGGATGTGCCCGATCTCCGCCTCGTCCGTCAGGCTGAACAGCTCCGTGAACACCTTCTCGCCTGTGAGGCTGGCAACCGACAAGGGGGTCACGAACTCGGCACCCGCGCGGGTGAGAATGGCGCGCGTGCGGCACCCGCGCTCCGCGAGCCGCCGGATGATCTCGAGGCTTTTATAGGCTGCGATGCCGCCCGAGATGATCAATAAAATGGTTTTGCCTTGAAGCATGGTCGAGGGTTCCGAAGGGTTTGCCATTATCGCATTTTCCAGTTCCGTCCCAAACCCTCCTCGCAAGGATGGTTAGAGGATTTGCGTCAGCGCCAAAGCTGCCAGTGCCGCCGCCCCGATCCACAGGGCCACCCGTGTCCGTCGTCCCTCCTCCGCCTGCGCGCGGGCAAGAGCCTCGGTCGTGGCGGGATCGAGCCTGATCCCCCCTGACTGCGCCATTTCCGACAGGATATGCGCCGCCCTCTGAGCTTCCGTCAGAACCTCCGGAAAAGCCGTGACGAGCCGTCCGAGCGACAGCGCGCTTTCGGCGGCGTCTTCGAGCCGGGCCTGCGGCCCCAGCCGTGCTTCGATCCATTCTCTTACCACGGGTTCCGCCGTGCTCCACATGTTGAGCCGCGGATTGAGCGTCCGCGCCACCCCTTCCACCACCACCATCGTCTTCTGCAGTAGCAGGAGCTGCGGCTGGGTGTGCATGTTGAACTGGTCGGTCACCTGGAACAGCTGCGTCAGCAGCCGTGCCATGGAGATGTCCTCGGCGGTCTTGTCCATCAGCGGCTCTCCGATGGCTCTGAGCGCCTGCGCGAACACGGCAGGGTTCTGGTTGTCCGGCACATAACCGGCATCGAAGTGAACTTGCGACACATGCGCATAGTCTCGCCTGATGAAACCGAACAGGATCTCGGCCAGGAACCGCCGGTCCTTGGGCGAAAGCCGGCCCATGATGCCGAAATCGACCGCGACCAGCCACCCTCGCTTGTCGACGAACAGGTTTCCCTGATGCATGTCGGCATGGAAGAATCCGTCACGGATCGCATGCCGAAGAAAGGACTGGATCAATGTCTCCGCGAGTTTTTCCGTATCATGACCGGCACGTTTCAAGCCCTCGACATCGCCGAGCGGCAATCCGTCGACCCAATCGGTTGTGAGGACGCGCTGCGCCGTTCTCGCCCAATCGACCTCGGGTACCCTGAAGCCTGTGTCGTTTTTGACATTTTGCCCCATCTCGGCAA
>DATFOT010000250.1:0-2544 GCA_035265265.1 Aestuariivirgaceae bacterium
CGCATGGCTGGCAGGCCTAGATCATGAGCGCCAAAACCAAATTGAGAGTGGGCCTGGTCGGCTATGGATTCATGGGCCGCACCCATTCCAATGCATTCGCCAAGGTCAATCAGTTCTTCGATCTGAAATATCAGCCGGTGCTGGCAGCCGTGTGCGCGCGCGATGCCAGCAAGGTCGAGGCCTTCGCCGCACAATGGGGTTTCGAATCTGCCGAGACGGACTGGCGTAAACTCGTGGGGCGCCGGGATATCGATCTCATCGACATCGCCAGCCCCAATGACACGCATGCTGAAATCGCTATTGCCGCCGCGGAGGCGGGCAAAATGGTCATGTGCGAGAAGCCGCTCGGCCGCAACAGCGCCGAGTCGGCACAGATGGTGAAGGCCGTCGAAGCCGCCCAAGTTCCAAACATGGTCTGGTACAATTATCGACGCGTGCCGGCGGTGACTTTGGCCAAACATTTGATCGACGAGGGCCGCCTCGGCCAGGTGTTTCATTACCGCGCGAAATTCCTGCAGGACTGGACGATGTCCAAGGACCTGCCGCAAGGAGGCGCAGGCCTATGGCGGCTGGACGTGAGCGTGGCAGGAAGCGGTGTCACGGGCGATCTTCTGGCACATTGCATCGACAGTGCGATCTGGATGAACGGCGGCATCGACCGGGTTTCGGGCATGACCGAAACATTCATCAAAGAGCGCCACCACGCCATTACCGGAAAAGTGGAGAAAGTCGGCATCGATGATGCAAGCGCGTTTCTGGCGCGGTTCAAAAACGGCTCGCTCGGGCTCTTCGAGGCGACGCGTTATGCGCGCGGGCACAAGGCGCTCTACACGCTGGAGATCAACGGGGAACATGCATCAATCCTGTGGGATCTGCATGACCTCCATCGCCTGCAGTATTTCGATCATCGCGACGAGGGGAAGCTGCGCGGCTGGCGGTCGCTTCACATTACCGACAGCGAGCATCCCTATATGAAGCACTGGTGGGTGCCGGGCCTGCAAATCGGCTATGAACATACGTTCATTCACCAGGTTGCCGATTTTCTCGAAGGCCTGGCGAGCTCGGCGCCGGCGGCGCCCAGTTTTCGCGACGCGCTGGCAACCGATCGGGTGACCGACGCAGTTCTAAAATCCGCCCAGTCCGCCCGCTGGGAAAAAGTCGAAGAGCAGCGGAAGCCAGAAAGTTTGTAAGTTGTAAGCCGGAGCAAAAACAATCTATTATTTGCAGACCAAGCAAATTCCTCGTCGGTATGTAGAGCAGTGGAATGGCTGAAAAGCGGAAGGTGGCTCTTCGCCTTCACGGTGTAACGAAGTCATATGGCGCGGTCACTGCCATTCGTTCCTTGTCATTCGACGTGGAGGAGGGACGCTTCTTCGTTCTGTTCGGTCCGAGCGCCGTCGGCAAAACGACCACGCTCCGCACGATTGCCGGGCTCGTCGCTCCTGAGGCAGGCCGCATCGAGATTGCGGGACAGGATGTAACCCATGCGCCGATCGCGGGGCGCGGGATCTCCATGGTATTTCAGTCATTCGCGCTATATCCGCATCTCTCCGTATACGACAATTTTGCCTATCCTCTGCGCGAGGCCAAGACGCCGCGTCGCGACATCGAGCGGAGGGTCAAGGAAACAGCGGAAATGCTTCGCCTTTCGCACCGTCTGGCCAGCAAGCCCGGCACTTTGTCGGGCGGCGAGCAGCAGCGCGTTGCGCTCGGCAGGTCGCTGATCGGCCGGCCGCGGCTGCTGCTGCTCGACGAACCCCTGACTAATCTCGACGCAAAACTGCGCCACGACATGCGCGCGGAACTAAAACGGCTGCATCGGCAATTCGGCATGACGATCGTCTACGCAACGCCGGATGAGCTGGAGGCCTTGTCCATGGGCGAGGAGATCGCCGTGCTGCGAGATGGATCGGTGGTGCAGCAGGGGAGCCCCGATGAGCTTTACGACGCCCCGGCCGACCTTTACGTCGCTTCGAAGGTCGGGTCGCCGCATATGAACCTGATCGATGTGGGCACCGATGCAGCGGCCGCGGCGCTGGAGACCCCATTCGGGCCGATCGAACCCCCCGCGGCAAAGATCAAAATCGCCGGCGGCGAGCGGTTGATCATGGGAATCCGTCCGGCCGATCTGCGGATCGCCGATGAATCGTCCGCACTGGCCCGGCCCGCGGTGCAGCTCATCGAGCCCCTGGGAGATGTTACCGTCGTATCGCTCAGCTCTTCCGGACAGAGCTACCGCATTCTGCTGCCAGAGGCGCAGGCGGTCGATATCAAGGTCGGCGATACGCTGCCGGTCGCATTCGATATGAGAAGAATCCATCTGTTCCGTGGTCACGACGGGTCGGCGTTGCGCTGACAATGTGACGCAAAGTAGTGCAACGATTGGGAGGAAACCGAAATGTCCTGGCACTATAGATTGACGGCCTTCGCCAGCGCGGCGGCTGTTAGCTGCTTCCTGGCGATGGGGGCAATTCCCGCATCGGCGGAAGAAATCGTTCTCAAAATGGCTGTCCCAGACTGGCCGCCGACGCACATCATGAAGGA
>DATFOT010000251.1:0-3390 GCA_035265265.1 Aestuariivirgaceae bacterium
GCCCGGGCTCGAAATCGAGAATTTGACCGACATCGCCCTCAAAACCGTCGACGTGAAGCCCGGCCTTTTGGTGGTGGAGCGTCAATACGGCTATCTGGAATTCCACGCGCATTCGACTGCGTCGGTGAGGGCCGCCGGCGAAGCGGTGCTGGAATTCCTGGATGCAACGCCGGGCGATGCGATGAAGCCGGAAATCCTGGCTTCGAAGATCGTGAAGCGGGTCGACAATTATCATGCGTTTCTTATCAACCGGAACAAATCGGGCTCGATGATCCTGCCAGGAGAGTCGCTCTTCGTTCTGGAGATGCAGCCCGCGGCCTATGCCATTATCGCCGCAAATGAGGCGGAGAAGGCCTCCAATATCAAGATCGTCGATTATCGCATGATGGGTGCCACGGGACGCGTGTATCTCTCCGGCGATGAAAGCGAGATCAGGGCGGCGGCACGCGCTGCCGAGAACGCGCTTACAATGAGGCAGAATTGATGGGAGCGGGAATCGACAGGGAAGAGCTGCGGCAATTGGTACGGGATGTGCTGCGGTCCTCGCTGCCGGGCGAACGGGCCGCAGCTGCTGCGCAACCCCCCGGCAATCTCATCGAGGCGATCAGGCAGGCAATCCTGCCGGGCGGAAGCGGCGTCGTCACTGTTCCGGCCGATCTCGACGCATTCGCCCGCGAGCTCGTGAATGCGGCGGCACAGGAAGATTTGAAAGCGGCCATCATGACGAGCCGCGTCACCTTCAAAAGAAAAGACCATGGGCCAGGTCAGGAACAGAACCGGGCGCCAGCCATGAAAGGCGGACAATTCCGCATCGACCAGGGCATGCTCAACGAGATGCGCATTGCGGAGATCGGAAAGCAGTACAGCAGGGTCCTCGTCGGGCCAGAGGTCGTCGTGACGCCGCTTGCCCGCGACAGGGCGCGTGAATTGAAGCTCGAACTGGTGAGATCCAAACCATGAAGACAGGTATCGTGATCGGAAACGTATGGGCGACGAAACGCCTAGGCGAATTGCCGGGCGGGGCGCTACTCGAAATCACCGTGGAAGAGGAAGGCCCTGGCGAGCGGATCGTTGCTTATGATCCGCTCGGCGCCGGAACCGGCGAACGCGTGCTGGTGACGACCGGTTCGGTCGCCAGAGGATGGTTCAAGGACGGCAAGGCCGTCGTCGACGCGCTGGTCATCGGGATTGTCGACGAACCTCGAAGCCCACAGACATCCAAATCTTGAGTCAATCGAAGGAGACAGAAAAATGTCGAATGCCATAGGGTTTGTCGAAACCAAGGGTTATGTCGCTGCTTTCGCCGCGGCAGATGCCATGGTGAAAGCCGCCAATGTCACGATCATCGGACGCGAGCAGGTAGGCGCCGGGCTGGTATCGGTGCTTGTCCAAGGCGATGTCGGCGCGGTCAAGGCGGCCACCGAAGCCGGGTCGGAAGCTGCGAGCCAGGTCGGCCAAGTCATATCGGTCCATGTGATCCCGCGTCCGCATCCCGATGTGGTGAAGAACTTCGGCGCCGGCGTCGAACCGGCGCGGTCGAAATAGCTGCCAGCAACAGGCTGGAGCGGCGGTGAGCGAGCTGCGCGTCTATCTCCTGATTGAAAGCCTGCGGCGGCAGTTCGCGGCCTATATGGCGTCGCCGACGCGCGCGCGCGGCTATGTGCCGATCGAGGGCATGCACTCGCTGATCATCGAAATGGCGCCAGCGCTTGCCATTCACCGGGTGATGGATCTGGCCGTGAAGTCGGTGCCGGAGGCGGAACCTGGAATGCTCTATGTCGAGCGTCAGTTCGGCATCCTCGAGCTCCATGATGTGGATCTCGAGCGGCTGAAAAGGGCAGGGCAATCGGTTCTCGACGGCATTGGCGCGAAGGCGGCCGATCAGCTGAAGCCGCAGGTGATCTACACCGACATCGTCGAGGACGTCACCGACCAGCATGCGGTGATCCTCAATCGCAACCGCGAGGCCTCCATGATATTGCCGGGCGAAAGCCTGCTGCTGGTCGAGGTCGTGCCGGCTCTGTTTGCCGCGGTGGCGGCAAATGAGGCCGAGAAGGCGGCACCCTCCGCAACGCTTGTCGACTGCCAGATGATCGGCGCATCGGGCCGGCTGTTCATATCGGGAGAACTCGAAAGCATCGCCGCGGCACGCAGCCACATCCTCAATGTCCTGGCTGAGATACCGGGAAGAAGCTAGGTTCGGGCTCCAGCGCGGGAGCCAGTCGCATGCAGATCGGAATCGTCGGACTCGGCCGGATGGGCAGCAACATCGCCAAGCGCCTCATGCGGGCCGGCCACGAATGCATCGTGCAGGACATCGACCCGGCGAAGGCGCAGGCCCTTGCCGCCGAGGGTGCCAAGATTGCGGAAACGCTCACCCAGCTTGCAAGCCTGCTGCTTCCACCGCGCATCATCTGGCTGATGCTGCCGGCAGGCAAGATCACCGAGGGCGCGATAACGCAGCTTGGCCAAAACTTGAGCGCGGGCGACATCATCATCGACGGCGGCAACAGCTTCTACAAGGACGACATCCGGCGCGCGCAGACGCTTGCCGAACGCGGCATCCACTATCTCGATGTCGGCACGAGCGGCGGCATTTGGGGGCTTGAACGCGGATTTTGCCTGATGGCCGGCGGGGAGAGGCAGGTTTTCGAACAGGCGGAACCCATTCTCCGGGCTCTCGCGCCGGGCGGCGAGGACAGCGTGCCGCGCGCCGAGCAAGGGTATATCTATTGCGGTGCCGCGGGGGCAGGCCATTTCGTCAAGATGGTACATAATGGGATCGAGTACGGGCTGATGCAGGCCTATGCGGAGGGGTTTGATATTCTGCACAAGGCGGCATCGCCCAACCTGCCCGCGGATTCGCGCTTTGAGCTCAATCTCGCCGACATCGCCGAAGTGTGGCGACACGGCAGCGTGATCAATTCCTGGCTGCTCGATCTGATCGCGCTTGCGCTGAACGATGATGCCGAGCTCGAGGGCTACACGGGCTTCGTCGAGGATTCGGGTGAGGGGCGCTGGACATTGATGGCGGCCATCGAGGAGGCGGTACCGGCAGCAGTGCTTTCGGCAGCGCTCTACGCACGCTTCCGCTCCCGCGAGACGAACAGCTACGCCGACAAGCTTCTTTCCGCCATGCGCAATCGCTTCGGCGGGCATCTGGAGCCGAAGAAGAAGTGAGCGCGGGGTTCAACTCGGCCAGCGGCAGATGCGCGGATCAAGTCCGCGCATGACGAAGATGAAATAAGGGGAGAGGGAAAACTTTCCTCTTGACAATATTCCTATTAGAGAGTAGTCATTCTTCACCCTGCTCCGTGAAGGAGGCGCTGTCCGGATGTCGCCTTTTGAGTGTGGAGATAGGGCCGGTGCCTGTAGGCAAGCCGTGGACTG
>DATFOT010000252.1:0-2475 GCA_035265265.1 Aestuariivirgaceae bacterium
CGACGAACCGAGATGACGGACCACGGCATCGTCATGGCCGATGCCGGGCTGATAGGCGAGTTCGCCGATGCGCGGCGCACCCGCCTGTTTGGCGATGTCGTCGAGCGCCGAGCGTGGCAAATAGAAAAACAGCGAGTGGAACGGCTTGTCGATCACGTAGCGCGGATCGCGCTTCAGGTCGTACAGATAGGTTGCGCCGGCGCGGACGTCCGTCTTGATCACGCATCGGCCGTGCTCCCAGCACTCGCAATCCCTGTAATCACGAAATTTGAGGCTGACGAGATAGGCATCCTCGGAGGGAAACGAGCCGGAAAGACCCGGCACAGGGTTGTCATCCCGGGTTTCGGTAACCGCGAGTTCGGCACTGCGCAGGGAGCGCGTGATCAGCGAAGGCGCGTCCTTCAGATGCAAGGGCTGCCCGAGCCTTTGTCCGTACACGCCTAACAGTGGCATAAGGGTCGGCCCCATCCGAGGAGTTGGACCGGGGCAGTTCATCTCATCGCCCCGCGAGGTCGCCACACATTATCGGGCATCGGCGGGCGGGCGTCCAGATTTCCTCGCGGCACAACTCTCTGCTCCGACTGCATGATCGGGCCTGTGGTGTGACAGTTCTGGACTGCACCCCATAAGTGAGACACGGTAATTTCTGTGACAGTGCGGTTGCCATGATGCGTTATCGTGCTTTGTTGTGCGCGAAGGCGGTTTCGAACTCAAGCGGCGATTGGTATCCGAGCGCCGAGTGCAGCCGGTTCTTGTTGTAGACCTCAGCGATGAAGCCATTGATGCGGCGGCGGGCGTCGCTGATGTCGGCGAAGGCCCTGCCGTTGATCTCTTCGGTTTTGAGCGTCTTCATGAAGCTTTCGGCTTTGGCGTTGTCGAAAGGATTGCCGGGCCTGCTCATGCTGATGGTGATGTCGTATTCGGCAAGCCTCTGGCGATAGGCGATGGAGGCGTATTGCACGCCGCGATCGGAGTGATGGATCAGGCTGCCGGATTGCGGCTTTCGGGCTTCGAGGGCGGTGTCCAGCGCGGCAATGGCGAGCGAGGCATCGAGCGTGTTCTCCAAAGCCCAGCCGACGGCCTTGCGCGAGAAGGCGTCGAGAATGACGGCAAGGTAGACGAAGGCTCTGGCGAGATGCACATAGGTGATGTCGGCCACCCAGATCTGATCAGGCGCTGACGGCACGAGGCCGCGCACCAGATTGGGCACGATGAGAAAGGCCGAAGGCCTCTCAGCAGGTGGCTTCAGGAACGGTGCCTTGCGCTGGGCCAGGAGATTATCCTCGCGCATAAGCCGCTGAACTTTCTTGGCATTCACCACCATGCCTTGCCGCCTGAGGGTCGCTGTCACCCGCCGATAGCCATAGAAGCGGTGCTTGAGGCAGATGCGCTGGATCGCATCGCGCAACTCGCACTCACCCGCCTCATCGCCGCGTCGGGCAAGGTGCCGGTAATAGGTCGCGCGCGGCAAGCCGGCGAGCCTGCAAAGACGCTGCACATCGGCTTGTGAGCCAGACGCTTCTGTCGTCATCGCTTCAATGACTTCGATGATGCGGATGCGGGTTTGCCTTGCGCTGCCGGCCGCTCCACTGCGCGCAAGGCTTTTCGAAAAAAATCGATATCCATCTGCTGGCGGCCCACCAGCCGTTCGAGCTCGGCGATGCGCGCGTTCGCCTGGGCAAGCGCCGAGCGCTTGTTCGCCTCCGGCTGCAACCGCTTGAGCTTGCGGGGACCAGGCTTCGGCCCGCGCTTGCGGTTCAGCCCCTCAGGCCCATGGGCCTTCCACGCCTTGATCCAATCATGAAGGAGCTTGCGCGAGATCCCAAGCTTGCGGGCCACAGGCAGAACGCCTTCGCCACCTTCCGCACGCTTGATCGCCTTCAATTTGTACGCCGTCGGATACTGACGGCTCTTTGCTCTTGCTGCCACAGGTCATCCTCAAAATGAGCCTGTCACAGAAATTACCGTGTCTCATTCCAGGGGTGCAGTCCAGCACTGGACTGCACCGTAAATCCATTGAACGCTTGCTACGTGCTGCAGGTCACACGTGAACGCCGGTTCATAAAAATCCCTCGAACTTTCTCCTTATCGGGCGCGTCTTACAGGCATGTCAGGCAATCACGCCTGGAATGGAGAACACCAATGTTTCGCAAGATTTCCCTCGCTGCTGTCGCGGCTCTCGCTCTGACCGCGGCTGCGGTTGCGCCGGCGTTTGCCGGCGGCGGGCACGGTGGTCATGGCGGACACGGTGGGCATGGTGGCCACGGTCACGGTATGCATCACGGCCATGGTCATCATGGCCATCACGGTCACTGGGGCCATCGCCACTTCGGGCCGTCGTTCTATGTCGGCGGAAGCTGCTACAAGACCATCTTCACCAAGTATGGTCCGCGCACTGTGAACGTCTGCGCGCCCGACATCTATTGATGGCATAGCGCATGAACGGGAAAGGCCTCGGCCGGCGGCTGGGGCCTT
>DATFOT010000253.1:0-3113 GCA_035265265.1 Aestuariivirgaceae bacterium
GTTTTCGATGACCACGTTCTGCCCAACCTGCCTGGAAATGAAATCGCCGAAGGCGCGCGCGAGAAGGTCGGTCTGCCCGCCAGCCGGGTAGCTGCAGACCATCCGGATACTACGCGACGGCCACGGGGCTTGGGCCGAGGCGCTACGCAACAGGAAAGGCGTCGCGGCGGCTGCCGTACCGGCAGCGATGAAGTGACGGCGATTGATTTTCACAGACATGATTCTCTCCCTGATTTTTCAGGGAGCGTAGCGCATCGCCCGGCTGGCGCCACATGCGAATGCCGGGACAGATTGGCGCATTGCTCAAGCCGGTGCTTTCCTGACATGACTCGCAGGCGTGCAGTGACGGTATTTTCAACTCGATTTTTCCGCACAGGAGAATATGTGCGATGAGCGATTGCCCGTCCTCCTGAAAAGGGAGTCGCAGCGCTTTCGTCGCCTGGACGTAAGCCCAAGCAAAAACGGACTGGCCGGCAGCGACGACGGTTATGCGGGTTGAACGGTGACGAAGCGAGCGCGGGCTGGGCGAGTTCGCCGTAGCACGTTAGAGCGCTCGGGACGCGGGCCGCAGCATCGGCGTCAACACGGGCGAAGAGCCGCTTTGTATCTTGCCGGTAATCTTGAAGCCATGGCGTTCATAGAAGGAAATGTTGCGCGGATTCGAGCTTTCGAGGTAGGCCGCGACGCCCTCCTCGTCGCATCGTCGAAGGGCGTGTTTCATCAGCACCGCGCCGAGCCCTTGCCCGATCCAGTTCGGATCGGCGGCGATAACAGGCAGATACCAATGCGGCTCAAGCGGATGATGTTCGGCCATTCCCTTCATGACGACTCCGATATCCTCGGCGATCTCCGGGCGGAGGGTCTTCTCCATGATTGCGCCCATTTCTGCTTCGTCTGGTTCGACGCCTGGCGGCAGCCACAGGGCAGCGGCGCGAGCCCCTTCAGTGACGTAGGCTGTGCCATGCTCGAAAGCCTGACCGCCGAAGGCATTGACGAACCGAGGCATCGTTCTCAGGTATTCGGACGATTCGGGCCAGGCCCAACGCGCCATCGGGTCGGCCGCAAACCCGAGCACGATTGTGCCGATCGCGTTTTCGCGGATGCTCGCATCCGCGGATTTGACTTCCGGCACCGCCATTGTGTCGTTCCCTCGGTCAGCATTGGATTTTACGGTAGTGTAAACGAGCCGAGGCCTTCTTCAAGAAGCCAGACCGGCTCTCAATTTTGTGAACGCGTGAAGGGCACAAAGCGCACGGGCGCGACGGCGCGCGTCGTCGTCTTGTCAGGAGCGATTTTCTCGACGACCGTAAGGTGCTGAGTGCCGTAATCGGCTCCCACCGGCATCACGAGCCGGCCCCCCACTTTGAGCTGCTCGATCAGCGGCGGCGGTACCTGCCCGAGCGCGGCGGTCACCACGATGGCGTCAAAAGGACCGCATTCGGGCCAGCCAACATAGCCGTCGCCAAGCCTGACGCTCACATTGTCATACCCGAGGTCTTTGAGTGTTTTCGTAGCGCTCTCGGCCAATTGTGGGACGATTTCGATGGTGCAGACCTTCCGCGCCAGTTGCGCAAGGATGGCGGCCTGATAGCCCGAACCTGTACCGATTTCGAGCACAACATGATCGGGCGCGACCTCGGCCAACTGGGTCATCAAGGCCACGATGAACGGCTGCGATATGGTCTGGCCGAGGCCGATCGGTACAGGCCTGTCCGCGTATGCGATGGAGCAGGATCGCTCGGGAATGAACAGATGGCGTTTCGTTTGCCCCATGGCCTCCAGGACCCGCTCCGACAGGCCCTGCTGTCCCACAGCACTGGCGCGTGACAGGGCGTAGGCCTTGATGGTTTCGACCATGGCGGCGCGTTCGTGGACGCATTGCGCGTCCTGTGCGGCGGCTTCCCGCGCGACGGCAAACATGGACAAGAACAGCAGCAAGATCTTTATGATCATGCGGTCAGCCCTACAGAAATCGAAGGCATCGTTCGCTATGCCGGACGGAAGTAAACGATGCCAGACACAGCTTTCGGCGGACGGCGGCGCTATGAAAACTACTGCTGTCGGGACTGCAACTGCACTGGCGCCCGCGCTTGTCCTCCGGCTTGCGGTCTGCCTTGCGTCGGCGAAAGCGTCGCCACGGGCTTACGCGCAGGCTTGGCAACCGGCCGTGGCGGATTGGCCGGTGCCGCCGCTGCTGTCTTTCGCAGGTTCTGTTCGGAGGCGCTGGTGATCGCGCGCACGATTTGCTCCTGGGTCGCCTTGAGCTGTTCGACGATCCCAGTATTTTCGCGGGCCAGTTCTTGTTGGCTGGCCTTGAGCTGCCCGATCTCCTGCTGCACGCTTGCGAGATCACGCGCCATCGTTTGGAGCGACTGTGTCACCTCGGGCGGGATCGGGGGGGATGCCGCCTCTTGCGGCATAGCCTGAGCCGGAGATGACAATTGCGAAATGGCTGCGTCCGCCGCAGCCAACTGAACGGCAGGCGGGCTCTGCTGGGCGGCCAGCTTCGGTGCTGCCGGCGGCAACGAGGAAGCCAGTTGCGGGGCCCACCGCGAGATCATCAGCCTGGTTGTTTCACCGTAAGACTGCGAAGCGAAAGCGGCGAAACAGACACCCGCTGCCAACAGCAGGGCGATGAAGCCGCGCAGCGCCGGCCTGCCGCGCGACGGCCGACGAAGCTTGTTTACGGCCTTCTTCCGCGCGGCATCGTCCTCCATCCTGGACATCTGTTCATTGACACGCGCCAGCTGTTCATCCGCACTGGCGATCTGCGCATAAGCATGTGCGAGCCGTTCATCGGCGCGCGCGACCAGCTCAACGTCTTGCGTGGACAGTCCCGGACTAACGTCGCGAGGATCGGCTTGCTTGGTGTCAACAGGGGAATCCATGGGGCGCCTCCTCCCAGTTTGCCGTCAACTGAACGGGGGATCGTCGAATTGTAGACACTCCCTACCGCCGATTTGACCAAAGCAAGGCTGGAGGATGGAAACTATAGGGCTGATTTTGGGCATAGCCTTCCTGGCAGCGCCCAGGAGAAGACCGGACGCGTAGCGCCTGGAAGCGAGCAGCCCCGATTTCTGACGACGGTTAGTTGGCCTTGCGGCCCAGGAAGG
>DATFOT010000254.1:0-5172 GCA_035265265.1 Aestuariivirgaceae bacterium
ACGCCATTCCGGTCGTCGCGCCGATCGGCCTCGGCAAGGACGGCGAAACGTATAATGTAAATGCCGACACGGCGGCCGGTGCCATTGCCATCGCCATGAAGGCCAAACGGCTCCTGCTGCTCACCGACGTCGCCGGCGTGCTGGATGGCCAGAGACGGCTGATCGAGGAGCTTACGCTCGAGGAAGTGCCCCAGCTCATCGCCGACGGCACCATCACGGGCGGGATGATCCCCAAGGTCGAAAGCTGCGTCAGAGTCGTCGAAGGCGGGGTGGATGGCGTGGTCATCGTGGACGGACGCATACCGCACTGCGTGCTTCTCGAACTCTTCACGCCACACGGGATCGGCACGCGCATTTCCAGGACCGGCGCATGAGCCGGGGCTTCGATCACATTGAGGCATGGGTGTTCGATCTCGATAACACGCTCTATCCGGCGTCCTGCCGGCTGTTCGGTCAAATCGATCAGCGGATGGCAGAGTTTATCGGCGCGCTGCTCAAGGTCGACCGGGCAGAAGCGAAGCGCATCCAGAAGGGGTTTTTCCATGAGCACGGCACAACATTGCGCGGGCTGATGACGGTGCATGGCATCGCGCCCGAGGCATTCCTCAAATTCGTGCACGACATCGATCACTCGGCGGTTCCGGCTGCGCCGGAGCTGGCGCTAGCCCTGAAAACCCTGCCGGGGCGCAAGCTCGTGTTCACCAACGGCACATGCTATCACGCGGAGCGCGTGCTCGATCGGCTGGGCATCAGAGAGCTTATCGATGATGTTTTCGACATCGTGCATTGCGGTTTCATTCCGAAGCCGCAGCGCGAGCCCTACGTGAAATTCGTCGAGCGTACCGGAATCGCGCCGGAGCGGGCGGCGATGTTCGAAGATATCGCGCGCAATCTCGAGCCGCCACATGAGCTCGGCATGACAACCGTCCTTGTGCAATCGCCGGAAAACACCGACGGGAACATCATCAACGCGCCGCTGGGCAATCCGGCTGCGGCGCCGTTCATCGATCATGTGACTAGCGATCTCGCGGGCTTTCTCGCCGCGATCGCCGCCGTGCTTGGAAATCGACCCGGAGCGCTGAAATGAAAGCGGCCGAGATGCAGTCGATCATCGAGGAAGCCTTCGAAGCGCGGGCGGAGCTTACAACGAAGACCAAGGGGAGAGTGCGGAACGCGGTCGACAGTGCACTCGAGCTTCTGGACAGCGGCAAGCTGCGCGTTGCGGAGAAAACCGATGGGACATGGCAGGTCAACCAGTGGCTGAAAAAGGCCGTGCTCCTGTCGTTTCGGCTCAACGACATGTCCCTGATCGGCAACGGACCTGGAGGGGCGAAGTGGTGGGACAAGGTGCCGTCGAAGTTCGACGGCTGGACGGCAGCCAAGTTCCGCAAGGCGGGGTTTCGTGCCGTGCCGAACTGCATCGTCCGGCATTCGGCTTATATCGCGCCAGGGGTCATTTTGATGCCGGCCTTCGTCAATCTTGGCGCTTATGTGGATTCGGGCACGATGGTCGATACCTGGGCAACGGTCGGGTCCTGCGCGCAGATCGGCAAGAACGTGCATCTTTCCGGAGGAGCGGGGATCGGCGGGGTGCTGGAACCGCTGCAGGCAGGCCCCACGATCATTGAGGACAATTGCTTCATCGGCGCCAGGTCGGAAGTGGTGGAGGGCGTTGTCATCGGCGAGGGGTCGGTGATTTCGATGGGGGTGTTCATCGGCGCTTCGACCAAGATCATCGATCGGGCCAGCGGGGAAGTATTCATGGGACGGGTACCGCCCTATTCAGTGGTGGTGTCGGGAAGCATGCCCGGGAAGGCGATCGGAAACGAACCAGGACCCAGCCTATATTGCGCGGTGATCGTCAAGCGGGTCGATGAGAAGACGCGGGCCAAGACATCGATCAACGAGCTGTTGCGCGATTAATCGAGGCGGCAAGGAGGGAGCATGGACTGGGGCTGGCTGTTTACGAGTTTCGAGGGGCGCATCAACCGGGCGAGGTTTTGGGCGGGAGTCATCATATTGTGGCTGGTGTCGATCATTATCAACCTTGCGATCGCAGAAGTGTTCGTCACGCGATATGATCCCCAGCAGTTCTTTCCGACCATGGCGCCGCTTGCTTGGATCGTATGGCTCCTGGCGGCAGTGGCGATCACTTATATGTCGCTCGCGGTGTTTGCGAAGCGGTGGCACGACCGAGAGAAATCGGGCTGGTGGTCGCTAATCATTCTCGTTCCTTTCATCGGCAGCATCTGGGCCCTGGTGGAGTGCGGCTGCCTGCCGGGAACCGAGGGGCCGAACCGCTATGGCGCCGATCCACTGGCACTATGACTAGGCTCACCTGGCTTCCTAGGTTCGTCATGGCCGTGCTTGACACGGCCATCTCGCTGCGAGCGGCAAGAGTAGATTCGCGGGTCAAGCCCGCGAATGACGAAATAGCTGGTGTCGAGGAGAGCGGTGCAAGATGACCGATCCCGTTCCGCTGCTCAGGGCGCTAATCCGGTGCCGGTCGGTGACACCGGCCGAGGCCGGTGCGCTTCGGTTCGCTGCCGGGACGCTCGGAGAAGCCGGCTTCTCGACGAAAGAGCTGCGGTTCAGTGCACCTGGAACGCCCGACGTCGACAATCTTTTCGCGAGGTTCGGAACGGGGCGGAAGCACTTCTGTTTTGCGGGCCATGTCGATGTGGTGCCGCCGGGAAATGAGCAGAGCTGGACCCATCCGCCGTTCGAAGGCGCCGTGGCGCAGGGCTTCGTCTATGGGCGTGGGGCGAGCGACATGAAGGGATCGGTTGCCGCTTTCATGGCAGCCGCGATCGAGTTCGCAGCCGAGCGCGGAGCCGCTTTCACGGGAGCCATTTCGCTGCTGCTCACCTGCGATGAGGAGGGTCCCGCCATCAACGGAACGAGGAAGGTGATCGCATGGCTTGCGGCAGAGGGCATGGTTCCGGACCATTGTCTTCTTGGCGAGCCGACCTGCCTTGGCCAGCTCGGCGATACGATGAAAATCGGACGGCGCGGCAGTTTAAGCGCCGCGATTACCGCCCTCGGCAAGCAGGGCCATTCCGCCTATCCGCAGCAATTCGACAATCCGATCCCGAAACTCGTGCGGCTGCTCGATCGCCTGCACCGCCATGTTCTCGACAGCGGCACGGGACAGTTCGAGCCGTCTCATATGGCGATCACCAGCGTCGATGTCGGCAATGAGGCAACCAATATCATCCCCGAGCGGGCGAGCGCCAAGCTCAACATCAGGTTCAATCCGCTGCATAGCGGGGAAAAGCTTAAGGAATGGATCGAAACCGAAGCCGACATAGTGCAGGCGGAGATGGGCGGGCGCTTCGAATTTTCCTACAGTGAGCCGCGTGAGGCCTTCCTGACCGACCCCAACCCGTTCGTCGAAGCCGTGCAAGAGGCGGTCGAGGATGTCACCGGGCTGCGGCCCAAGCTCTCGGTATCCGGCGGCGCGTCGGATGCCGGCTTCATCAAGTCATTTTGCCCGGTGGTCGAGTTCGGGCCGACCAACGCCACGATCCATCAGGTCGATGAACGGATTTCAATCGACGAGCTCTTGCAGCTGAAAGCGGTTTATCAGGCCGTGCTCGCGAAATATTTCGACGCTCACGCGTAGTCAACCGCGACAAGATAAAGACCGTGCGGGGGAGCGACGGGACCGCAAGCGGTGCGGTCCTTGGCGTGGAGTGCGCTATCAAGATCGCGCGGAGACCATTTGCCGCCGCCCACGAGTTTCAGGGAGCCCACCATGGAGCGGACCTGGTTGTGCAGAAAAGAACGGGCTGCTGCGGCGATCTCGATGATGTCGCCGCGGCGGATCACCGTCAGCCGATCCAGGGTCTTCACCGGCGACGCCGCCTGGCATTCGGCGGAGCGGAAGGTGGTGAAGTCGTGGCTCCCCACGAGACACTGCGCCGCTTGATGCATGGCGCTTTCATCGAGGGGCTGGTTTACATGCCAGACGCGATTCACCTCGAGAGCCGGCGGCGCACGCCGATTGAGGATTCGATAGAGATAGTGCCGGCGCGCGGCGCTGTAACGGGCGTGAAAATCATCACCGGCCTCGCTCGCCTGAAGAACCGACACCGGCGCAGGGCGCAGGCAAGCGTTGAGTCCTTCGCGCAGCTTCAGGGGATCCCAGGAGCGGTCGAGATCGAAATGAGCGACCTGGCCCATTGCGTGAACGCCGGCATCGGTGCGGCCGGCGCCGTACACCGGAGTTTCGCGGCCGGTCAGCCGGCCGAGTGCGTCGGCAATCGTGCCCGCAACGCTCGGGCCGTTGATCTGGATTTGCCAGCCGACGAAGGGCGTGCCGTCATATTCGAGCGTTATGCGATAGCGTGCCATCGGTTAGCTCAGCCGGTCTCCCGGCTGCAGGGGCAGACCGCGCAAGAATTCGTCGCGCTTCATCGCCGCCCTGCCCTCGCGCTGGAGGATCAGCGGGCGGATAGCGCCATCGGCACAGGCGACGGCCAAATCATCATCGATGATCGTTCCGGGAGCGCGCGAGCCCTCGGCGCGTTCCGCCTTCAGCAGCTTCACGCGATGCAGCCTGCCGCCGGCAGGCACCGCGGCCCACGCGCCGGGGTGGGGTGAGAGGCCGTTGATGTGGTTCAGCACGTCCTTTGCCGGGCGGGCGAAGTCGATATGCGTCTCCCCTTTGGAAATTTTGGCTGCATAGGTTATGCCTTCGGAAGACTGCGGCACCATCGGCAGGGTGCCGCCCTCAAGATCGGCGAGTGCGGCAATGATGAGATCGGCACCGAGACGGGCGAGACGGTCGTGCAACTCGCCCGCCGTCTCATTTTCAGCGATGCCCGATGTACGCATCAGGCAAACCGGGCCTTCGTCGAGACCCTCGGTCATGCGCATGATGGTGACACCAGTCGTGCGGTCGCCGGCCATGATGGCGCGGTTGACGGGGGCGGCACCGCGCCAGCGCGGCAGAAGCGATGCGTGAATGTTATAAGCGCCAAGGCGGGGGCCATCGAGAACGGGCTTCGGCAGGAGCAGTCCATAGGCGACGACGACGGCAGCATCGGCATGTTTGTTCAGGAACGAGCGGTGGACATCGTCGGAGCGGAAAGACGCCGGCGTCTCCACCTCGAGCCCGGCAGCCGCGGCAGCATTGTGAACGGGAGAGAGGCGCTCGTGAAGACCGCG
>DATFOT010000255.1:0-12905 GCA_035265265.1 Aestuariivirgaceae bacterium
ATACTTACCAGTCGAGGGGGTTTGTCATGGACGAGGTCAGCGCTTTCAAGCTAATCGATCACAGCCGTCGTCGCTTCATAGCCGCTGCCGCAATGACAATGACTGCATTCGGTTTCGCCAAAAATGGGCCGGTCGCAGCGACATCCGGCGCCATCATGGCGAAGGCGACACAGAACTCATTCGGCTCCCTCGATCAGATCGATGCCGGAGATCTGAGCGTCGGATTTGCCGACCTTGGGCCCGCCGAGGGTACCCCGGTCCTCCTGCTTCATGGTTGGCCATACGACATCCATTGTTATAGCGACGCGGCACCCCTGCTGGCGGCGAAAGGCTATCGCGTCATCGTGCCGTACCTACGGGGCTATGGCTCGACGCGCTTCCTGTCGAACGAAACAGTCCGTAATGCCCAGCAATCGGCAATTGCGGTGGATACCATCGCCTTGATGGATGCGCTGGGGATTGATAAGGCCATCATCGGTGGCTGTGACTGGGGTGCCCGGACGGCAAACATTATCGCCGCGCTCTGGCCCCAACGGTGCAAGGCAATGGTGTCGGTGAGCGGCTATCTTATCGGCAGCCAGCAGCTCGGCAGGATGCCGCTCCCGCCCCAGGCGGAGCTGCAGTGGTGGTATCAGTATTATTTTGCCACCGACCGGGGCCGCGACGGCTACGCACAGCATACGCGCGATTTTGCCAGGCTGATTTGGCAGCTGGCATCGCCGAGTTGGGCCTTTGACGAGGCTACCTTCAACCGCAGCGCAGCCGCATTCGACAATCCAGATCACGTCGCCATTGTCGTCCACAATTATCGATGGCGCTTGGGCCTGGCGGAAGCGGAGTCCAAATACGATCATCTGGAAAGGACGCTCGCCACGTTTCCGACCATCGCCGTGCCGACGATCACTCTGGAAAGCGACGCGAATGGCGCACCGCACCCCAATCCCGACGTCTATGCCAAGAAGTTCTCGGGCAAGTATGTACACCGGCTGATCAAAGGCGGTATCGGTCACAATTTACCGCAAGAGGCACCACAAGCCTTTGCTCAGGCAGTAATCGATGTCGACAACTTTTGACCGCAGTTCAGCGGCAGAATCCATGGGAGGATGTCATGACTACTCAGAAGCGGGTTGCTGTGCTTGTGGGCAGCCTCCGCAGGGGTTCATTCACGCGAATGGTTGCCGATACTTTGGCAGACCTGGCGCCGGCCGAGCTAAAGCTTGAAATAAAGGAAATTGGGAATCTGCCACTCTATAGCGAGGATAAGGATGAAGCGGATCCGCCGGCACCATGGGTGCTTTTTCGACAGCAAATAAAAGCTGCAGATGCGGTTCTCTTTGCAACACCTGAGTATAATCGTTCGGTGCCGGGTGTTCTCAAGAATGCCATTGATGTGGCATCGCGCCCTTATGGGAAAAATGCCTGGGATGGAAAACCGGGTGCAGTAATCAGCGTTTCACCGGGAGCCCTTGGTGGATTTGGCGCCAATCATCACCTGCGCCAGTCACTGGTGTTTCTCAACGTTCCCGTTCTTCAACAGCCTGAGGCGTATATCTCGAAGGCAGCTGAATTGTTCCAAGATGGTAAGCTCATCAACGACAAAACCCGCGGTTTTTTCACGAGCTACATTAAGGCTTTCAGTGCCTGGATAAACCAGTGTCAGCTAACAAAGCCACCGTTTTAGCAGCACGCCTCAGAGCTTTAGTACGGCGTAATCACATTCCAAGCAGGAGAAGGTAGATGACTGAGAGCAATAAAATAAAAGAGCACATGGAGGTGATCGGGGCCGACGGTGTTCACATTGGCACCGTCGATCGAGTGGAAGGAAACCGGATCAAGTTGACAAAGGAGGACAGTGGTCAAGGCAGACACCAAGGCCATCATCATTATATCTCAACAGCCCTCGTCGCGGAGGTAGAAGGCAATAGGGTACGGCTCTCGGCCAACGCGGACATTGCCGTCAGTTTCGAAGAGGAAGCAGATGGTAGGGCCTAAGCTGGTCCGCCTAGCGTCGCGTTCAACGACTTACATACTGAGCTTATGGGGCACCATCATGCTTCTTACTGCAGCAGCGACCACGCTTGCCTTTAATTTCCTGAGTGGCCTCGGCCCGGGCTTCCTCTATATCGACAGAGCGCAGTTCCGAGATGTTTTCGCCAAGGACGTATCGGCAAGGGAGGCGAGTGTAATGGCTGCCACGCAGAAGCCGATCATTGGCAGCGCTTTCGGTGAATCTGTTGATCAGCAGGCGTGGAAGACTATTCCCTCCTGGTACCTGGTCGCCCAGGGTGACCGAGCTCTAAGCCCTGAACTCGAGCGCTTTTATGCCAAGCGGATGGGCGCCAAGACGATTGAAATAGAGGCGAGTCATGTGCCTTTCGTCTCGCAACCGGCAGCAGTTGTCCGGCTGATCGAAGAGGCCGCAAGCGCCACAGCGAAGTAGAACCGCGCCCAAGTGCCGGGCGCCGACCGCACTCATGCATTGATATGATGCTCCCGTCCTCAGGTATGGATCGCTTCCAAGGCAAAAGCAGCACAACACTGCGCCATGACATCAGGAGGAACGATATGTCACCGATCCCCTCATCAGTTACACGGCGCAGCCTAATTGCCACGGCAGCAGCCGCGAGCGCAGGCAGCCTCGTACCCGGGCAACTTGCTGCTGCGGGTGACGGCAACTCGATTCGACCCTTCCACATTTCGATTCCCGACGACCAACTGATCGATCTCCGCCGGCGAATCGCGAGCACAAAATGGCCTGGGCGTGAAACGGTAACGGATGCATCCCAAGGCGTGCGGCTCGCAACGATGCAGAAGCTAGCGCGCTATTGGGGGACAGATTACGACTGGCGCAAAGTCGAAGAGAAGCTGAACGCCTTACCGCAATTTACTACCGAGATCGACGGCCTCGACATTCACTTCATCCACGTCCGGTCCAAATCTCCCGATGCTCTGCCCCTCATCATCACCCACGGCTGGCCCGGCTCGATAATAGAAGAGCTAAAAATCATCGATCCGCTGACGAGCCCGGCGGCTCATGGTGGGAGCGCATCGGATGCGTTCCACCTCGTGATTCCGTCGATGCCGGGCTACGGGTTTTCAGGGCAGCCGGCCACGACCGGCTGGGACCCTGCTCGCATCGCGCGCGCCTGGGCAGTACTGATGAAGCGCCTCGGGTATACGCGATACGTCGCCCAAGGCGGCGATTGGGGTGCCCTGATCTCTGAGCTGATGGCGACGCAGGCCTCTCCGGAGCTGCTCGGCATCCACTCCAATATGCCTGGCGCTGTGCCTGACGAGGTCGCAAGAGCACTTCGCTCCGGAGGCCCGCCGCCGCTCGGCCTCTCGGCCGATGAGAGGCAGGCTTACGATCAGCTCGACTTCTTCTTCAGGCATGGCCTCGCCTATGCTCAGGAGATGGGAAACCGTCCGCAGACGCTCTACGGGATAGAGGATTCGCCTGTCGGCCTTGCCGCTTGGATACTGGACCATGACGCACGCAGTTACGCGCTTATTGAACGCGTCTTTGACGGTCAGCACGAGGGACTTACGCGAGACGACGTCCTCGACAACGTCACGCTCTACTGGTTGACGAATACGGCGGTATCTTCGGCTCGTTTATACTGGGAGAACAAATTCGCCTTCTTTGCGCCAATGAACATCACCATCCCGGTTGCCGTGAGCGCCTTTCCTGACGAACTCTATACGGCCCCTCGAACCTGGGCGGAAAGAGCCTTTCCCAAACTAATTCATTACAACCGGCTCGAAAAAGGCGGCCACTTCGCAGCCTGGGAACAGCCAGAACTCTTCGTGCAGGAGCTCAGGACAGCGTTCCGACCGTTGCGCCAGGAGATCTGAGAAATGCGCTGGATCGCAAAGGAGATGGACAATGAGCAATTACAGCAAGAATGCCGACGCCATCGCGAAACTGACGCCGGAACAGTATCGCGTAACCCAGCAAAGCGGCACCGAGCGACCAGGTACCGGTGAATATCTCGAGAACAAGGAGCCCGGCATCTATGTCGATATAGTCTCAGGCGAGCCGCTGTTTGCTTCGTCCGACAAATATGATTCAGGCTGCGGCTGGCCGAGCTTCACCAAGCCGATCGAGTCAGCCAACATCAACGAGCTGCGCGACAGGTCGCACGGCATGATCCGGACGGAAGTTCGCTCGACCCAAGGCGACAGCCATCTGGGCCATGTCTTCCCAGATGGGCCCGAGGACCGCGGCGGCTTGCGCTACTGCATCAACTCCGCCTCGCTGCGTTTCATTCATCGCGATGATATGGAAGCGGAGGGCTACGGGGCTTATCTGAATCAGGTGGAGGATAGAGGATGACACAGGAACGTGCGGTGCTCGCGGGCGGCTGCTTCTGGGGAATGCAAGACCTCATTCGCCGCCATGATGGTGTGATTTCGACCCGTGTCGGCTATACCGGCGGCAGCGTGCCGAATGCGACGTATCGCAACCACGGCACACATGCAGAAGCGATCGAAATTATCTTCGACCCTGCGAAGATAAGCTACCGCAGGCTGCTGGAATTCTTCTTTCAAATTCACGATCCAACCACGAGAAACCGCCAGGGCAATGACATTGGGACAAGCTATCGGTCGGCGATCTTTTACACGAGCGAGGAACAAAAGCGCGTCGCTGAGGATACGATCGTCGATGTCGATGCCTCCGGTCTATGGCCTGGAAAAGCCGTAACCGAGATCGCACCCGCCGGCGATTTTTGGGAAGCCGAGCCCGAGCACCAAGACTATTTGGAGCGCTACCCCGGCGGTTACACCTGCCACTTCATCCGCCCGGACTGGAAGCTTCCTGAACGGGCTAAGGAGCTGCGGAAAGCCTGATGGGATTATCGCCGCCGTCGTCGGTCTCAGAGTCGATAAAAGAGCCCGGCCATCTCTGACCGGGCTAATCATGATTGTTGTGTCAGAGTGGGCGCGCCCCGACAATATTTCCGGTGCGTGCATTAAGACGCACGACCCACCAGACGCCGCCCCGCCGGGCCCTGTAACGATAATTAGGGCGGCTGCAATCGAACGGCTGAACGCGATTGTAACCGCGACGGTCCACAATACGGGCGCCGTGGCGACAGGAAATATAACGGCGGCCGCCATATTCATAACCGGGGAGCCTCCCGAACCCCGGAATGTCGACAAAGATATTCACATCCTGCGCTTGGGCAGGCGCTGGCGCATAGCTCAAACCGGCGATCATCATTGAAGCTGCGGCTGCTAACACAAATTTGGGGAATTTCATCACTCATTTCCTCTTTGTTTCTGACGGCACGACTTTGGTGTGATCATGCCGAATATCCTAAAAGCCATCACAATAATCATGAACCGCAGATGAATGCCTTGGTTAACCGAACACACACTTTAATGGATTGCTCCGTGCATCAGCAAATCGAAATTGGCGTCCTATTCTCTCATGACAGAACATTTGCCAACCGAGATTATCTTGTCGCCCTTTTCCTCCATCGAGCCAAATTCTTTAAAATCTCCATTGGGTTGAAAACTATACTTGGGGTTTCCCCCCAGGCCGCACCAGACACTTTTGAGTTTCAGAGTTGTCCCAGCTTCTTCCCAAGACTCCTCGCATGCTGAAGCATCGGACGCGTTCGGCTCTTGCCCCGCCACGCTGAGCACGTAGCAGCTTTTCGATATTATTATCGATGCCCTGGTGATGGGTTTGATCTCTCCTTCGCATATCTCTGCTAACGGGCTCGATGAATCGAGCTTCTGAATAATGTAGCTGTCGTTGGCAATGACAGTGTGCTGCTGCCAGCCACTTCCGTCCCATCGGAATCCGATCGAGAGATCGGTAACGCATAACGCACTGTAGAGGTCACGTTCCGAGACATCCGCATATGCTGGTTCTATCAGCAAGAGGAGGCAGAGACTGATTTCGGAGATGCGCATTATATCGATTTTGTGCAGCAAAGCGGCACGCTTTTGAAGTTAAAGCTCGTGGTCAAAAATGGAAATGTGGCCAAGTATCGAGCACAGCCTCGCTATTCGGCCAGGCTGCACTCTCGGGCTGTCTCTGCCGCGCTGACTGCTGCCCCTTGCTGCTTCAGCTTGTAGCCGACATGAGCGATGGCTTCGATGGCAGGCACGAGCTCACGGCCAAGGTCAGTCAGCGAATACTCTACCGAGGGCGGCTTTGTATCGAGCACTTTGCGGCGCACCACGTGCTTGGATTCCAGATCCTTCAGCCGCTGCGACAGGACCTTGGCCGAGATCGGTGCCATGTAGGTCTGCAATTCGCTGAAGCGCCGCGCCCCGCCCTGCAAGTTCCAGATCACATTGGGGGTCCAGGCGCCGCCCAGCAATTCCATGCAGGCACCGATGGGGCACCGGTTGGGGGCGGTGGCGGGGGTCACGTTCTTTCTCATGCGCAAGGTCATATCCAAGAGCTCCGCTGCTTACCGCCAGGAAACTGGGAAATGCTTCTAACATATCGATAGGTAGTTTCCAAAGGTAATCGCATTGCCTATCTGTGCAACGTCAACAACGGAGGACATTTCATGAAGCTCTACTACTCACCGGGTGCCTGTTCGCTGGCTCCTCATATCATATTGCGTGAGTCAGGTGTCGATTTCACCCTGGAGAAGACCGACACCAAGACCAAGAAAACGGAAAATGGTGCCGATTTTCTAACCATCAATCCGAAAGGCTATGTGCCGGTGCTGGAGCTCGACGACGGCTATAACCTCACCGAAGGCGTGGTGATTCAGAAATACCTCGCCGACCGCGCGCCGGAAGCAAAGCTCGTGCCTCCGCCCAATTCGCGGGAGCGGCTCAAGCTGGAGGAGCTGCTGCTCTTCCTCTCGACTGAGATCCACAAGGCTTTCTCGCCGCTGTTCGCGCCGACCACGCCGGATGACTACAAGCCACTGCTCCGCGAGAAGATCGCCGCTCGGTTCGATTTGCTGGAGCAGCGTTTGTCGGATGGACGGGCCTATCTCACCGGCGCGGGCTTTACCATAGCTGATGCCTATTTCTTCACGCTGGCGAACTGGGCGCAGTTCGTCGGCATTGACCTTGCCAAATGGCCGAACATCGGCCGCTTCATGCAGCGCGTCGCTGCACGCCCCGCGGTGCAGGCAGCACTTGAGGCGGAGGGGCTGAAGAAAGCGGCATAAGCGATCGCAGATCCAGCGACGGTGCCTGCCGCTCCATGGCTAGACCCCGCGGAACGGCAGGCGCCGTACGCTCTCACATCAGCCACCGCGCGAGCTTGTCCGCTTCCCGCCCAACACTTTCGGCTTCAGCATTCTTGCATTACGGCAATTGGTCTGAAAAAATACAAAATTGCGCTGCCTCAATGTAAGTGTCTGACCCCCTATGTTGAATGTTGTGCATGTCAGCAAGAGCTTTGATGGCACCGCTGCCTTGCGTGACGTGTCAGTGAGAGCTGAGGCAGGTCAAGTCCTGGCCATCTGCGGCGAAAATGGTGCTGGTAAAACCACTTTGATGAAAATTCTCTCCGGTGCAATCAAGCCGGATGAGGGCGAAATACTGCTCAATGATGTGAATGTGGCGGTCGGCAATCCACGCCGGGCAATCGAGCTGGGCATCCACACCGTTCATCAGGAGCTTAGCCTCCTGCCGCATCTCAGCGTGGCTGAAAACATCCTCCTTGGGAAATGGCTTCACCGAAAGACGAACTGGATCGTAGATTGGAAAGCGACAGAGCAGCGCGCTGCTGAAGTAATCCGTGACTTCGGATTTGAGGGGGTGGACGTGAGTTCTCGCGTCTCGAAACTCTCGATCTCAAAGCAGCAACTCGTGGAGATTGCCAAGGCACTTGTCGGCAGGCCGAAAATCTTAATTCTCGATGAACCGTCTGCAGTCCTCTCCGTTCACGAGACCCAGAAGCTGTTCAGGAAAATTCGCGAGTTAAGCGCCTCGGGTACGTTGGTGGTCTATATCTCCCACCGGCTCGACGAAATTTTTGACATTTCTGACAATGTCTTCGTCCTGAAGGATGGAGCGGGGGTGCTGTTCTCGGCGACCGCCAGTGTCGATCGCGACACGGTGATCAAGGCCATGGTAGGACGGTCTCTCGATGCCATCTATCCAGTTCGACAACCGCGAATGGGCGAGGTCGCACTGGACATTCGTCACCTCAGCCGTAGGCCGGCCTTTGATGACATAAGCTTTACGATCCGTGCGGGTGAGATTGTCGGAATGTTTGGCTTGGTTGGGAGCGGTAGAACCGAGGTTGCGCGCGCAATTTTTGGCGCAGAGCCCGCCAGCACAGGGGAAATCCTTGTGTCTGATGAAAAAGTGCTGATCGCCACGCCAGCAGATGCAATTGCCAGCGGCATTGCCTTCGTCACCGAAGATCGCAAACGCGACGGCTTGGCCCTGGACTGCTCTGTCGTAGAAAATGGCGGGTTGGCTGCCATGGAGCGCTTTGCCGCTTATGGCGTGCTCAATCTCGCCCGTCGGAGCAGTGTCGTGGGAACCAAGCTGGATGAACTGCAGGTGCGGCCTCGCGGCCTCAGCAGACCGGTCCGCCAGCTCAGTGGGGGCAACCAGCAGAAGGTCGTCCTTGCAAAATGGATGTTGGTCGAAGATACCCGTGTTTTCATCTTTGACGAACCGACCAGGGGAGTCGACATAGCAACTAAGGTTCAGATCTATCGTATCTTGGAAAACCTTGCGAAGGCGGGTCAGGCAATATTGCTGATCTCATCTGAAATGCCGGAGGTGCTGGGCCTTTGCGATCGGCTTATCATTATGCGAGGCGGACGTATCGCTGTTGTACTTGATCGCGATGACTTCAGCATGGAGACTGTTTTTGCTCATGCTGCTGGAATAGTGGCCGATCGCACGATGGCTTGATCGGCATGACAACCGCAACCCAAGATCGGAGGGCCACTCTGCAATTGCTTTTTAGTCGGCTCCGCCGATTGAGCGCACCTGACATTGGGTTCACTGTCGCCATTTTGATCCTCGTTCTTGTCGCTAGCATTGCCTCGGACGTATTCTTGAGTGAACGCAACCTGGTTAGCATCTCACGTCAACTCGTAACCAATGGCTTGTTAAGCCTTGGCATGCTCTTGGTAATTCTTACGGGTGGAATCGACCTGTCGGTCGGGCCGGTGGTGGCCTTCTCTGGGCTGCTGGCGACGGGTCTGCAAGCTCATATGCCGTTTCCAGCGGCTATTGCGGTGGCACTCGCTATGGGCCTTGCTGTAGGCATTTTTAATGGCTTCATGATTGCCCGGTTCAACCTTCAGCCCTTTATCGTGACGTTGGCAACCATGGGAAGCCTGCGCGGGCTTCTCTACGTCTATTCAGAAACGCCCCAATATCCGGTCGATCCGCTGTTCCGAGGCCTGCTGGGCGGTGGGTTCATTGGACCGTTGCCTGTTCCCAGCCTGATTTTTCTTTGCATCATTCCGCTCGTGTGGTTCTACCTGAATCACACGGTGTCGGGACGCGCGGTATACGCGCTGGGTGTCAATTCAGAGGCGGTGCGGCTCGCCGGCGTCAATGTCAGGCGCCATTTGATCGGTGCCTATGCGGCCTGTGGCTTCCTTGCCGCTTTCGCCGGTGTGGTTCTTGCTTCGCGCCTAGGGATCGCTCAGCCAAGCGTAGGCATTGGGTACGAACTTGATGCCATTGCGGCGGTGGTCATTGGCGGAGGCATATTGGGTGGGGGTGGGGGAACGGTCCTCGGCGTGGTTGGCGGGGTGCTGGCATTGGCACTTGTCGACAACGTCCTCAATCTATTCAATGTGGAGTCATACTATCAGCAATTCCTGAAGGGCATAATTATCCTGGTGGCTGTGCTGGCCAGGCGAAAAAAGGCCTAAGGGAAGCAGTGGTCTACCGTGAATAGTCGTACGCAGGGGGAAAGGGAGAAACAGTGATGAAGCATCTCGGCAAATTTATAGCTGGCTTATTGTTCTTGGCAGCAGCCACCGCAGGTCCGGCCACTGCCAAAGACCTCAAAATCGGCGTTGTGAACCTATCGCTTTGCTGTGCCTATTTCGTCGGTATGGATTTGGCCGTCAAAGATGAAGCGAAGGCTTTCCAGAATATTACGGTCATCTCGACCGATGCTAAGGGAGACGTTGCGAAGCTCACTTCAAATGTTGAGGATTTGCTCAGTCAGAAAGTCGATGGGCTGATCATTAGCGGTGCTTGGATCGAAGCTGCACCCGAAGCCCTGGACGCCATTAAAGCAGCTGGCGTTCCAGTCGTTCTCGTAGATCGCATGCTAAAGGGAGGCGAATTCACGAGCTGGATCGGGCCTGATAACTACGCAATTGGTGTTGGAATCGGTGACTACATCGTCAAGCGCTTGGGCGGCAAGGGTCTGCTCGTAATCTTGCGTGGCGGGCCGGCCGACAACTCGATCGGATTGGACCGCACGAACGGAGTGCTCTCTGTCGTGGAAAAATCGGACATCAAGGTGGAAAAGGCTCCTGATTTTGGAGGATGGAGCGTCGATGGTGGCTTCAAGCTCATGGAGGACATGCTTACCAAACACCCCGAAATCAATGCGGTGTTTTGCGAAAACGATTCCATGTGTCAAGGCGCACAAAAGGCGATCAAGGATGCCGGCAGGTCGGACAAGATCTTTCTAACCTCGGTGGATGGAGAGAAGGGAACACTTAAGGAGATCATGAGCGACGGCACAAACTATGGTGCGACTGGCCACAACAATTCCGACCAGATTGGACGCGCAAGCTTCCACCGCCTAATGGCCATCTTGGCTGGAGCCGAGGCTCCGCAAAAGACGGTGCTGCCGTCGCCCATCATCACAAAGGAAAACGCAGTCAAATTTTATAATCCCGATAGCGTATTCTAGAACCGATGCCCAGGAACGGGCATGATCGGCCCGTTCCATCTCATCGCCACGCCAATCGATCAGATGGAGATGTCATGAAAAGGATCATCCTGGCGGCGTTCGCGGTTGCGGCCACGCTGCTGATCTCGGGCAGCGTATCGGCCGCCGAATATGGCACTGCCGAGGAAGCGAAGGCCATGCTCGACCGGGTTATCACGGCGGTGAAGGCTGATGCAGCCGGCGCGCTCGCGAAATTTAATGCTGCCGACCCGCAATTCAGAGACCGCGATCTCTATCCATTTTGCATTGGAGCCGACGGCAGGACTACCGCGCATATTGATCCAGCCCAGCTCGGCCAGCCCATTCGCGACTTAGAGGACGCAGACGGCAAGGCTTTCGGAGAGGAGATACTCAACGCAGCGGAAGACGGCAAGGTCAGCGAAGTGACCTATAGGTTCCCGAGGCCTGGGACGCAGGAGCCGCTGACGAAGGTCGCCTTCGTCACCAAGATAAATGACCAGACCTGCGGGGTTGGCTACTACAAATAGCGCGGCAGCACGAATGTCAGTCCACCACAACGACCATTGGATCGCTCTCCTTGAATCCAACAAGAGCCGGGCTCGCGTATACCTGGAGTTTTACCGCGCTATCGAACGCCGCCTCGGGCAAACAGCCGCGATCGAGATCTGTAAGGAAGCGATTTACAATTGGGGCCGCGACCTGGCTGCCGGACTGCAGGCGCATGTTCCGGACGACTTTGAAGGTCTTGCCCGCTCGTTTGCGTTTGCTCCCGATGGTGGAGCCATGTTCCAGCCCCGGATCGACCGTTGTGACAAAGAAGGACTTGACGTGCAGTTTGAGACCTGCCCGCTAAAAGCAGCTTGGCTGGACTTGGGAATGGACGAAGAAGAAGTGGCGCTCTTCTGCCAAATGGCCTCGGCGGCCGATCACGGCACCCTCGAAGCAGCTGGATTTGCGGTTGGCATTGAAACTTGGCAGCCCGGCAAAACAGGCTGCTGCATCCTCAGAATTCGACCGCGATAATCCAACCGCCCAAGTGGGTTTCTTTCGTCTCAGGGGAAGCTTGGATCAGGTCGAGTCGTGACGAGCCGCAGCCGGTGTTGCCAGAGTTCTCGCAACGCAGTGATGCATCCAGCCTTATGCCGGCGAACCGTCAATGCATGGTCGGCGGTGCATTCCGGATTCTCCAGGGCAAGGTCGTCCAGTCGGATCGACTCCTTCAAAGTCAGGATAGTAGAGTCGGTCGTTTCCAAGTCGCGCATTTCGTCCTCTTATAACGAGTCTATCCTGTGTCGGGTGACCCTCCTAGCAATAGGCCAGCCCATGGCGGATCACAACATGCATGGCGGCAGTGGTATCCGTCTGCGGCTAAGCTTGCAGCGGCTCGCCCTATTCCCACACTTAAATTACTGGGCGGAGAATTTTGTGCTAACTTACCGGCAGGGGAGAGCATTTACTCTCCCTGAAAGGAAAATCATGAAAATCTCGCCAAACGTCAAACCCGCGCTGTGGGGCGCGGTGGGGGGTGCTATCGCGCTTGCGATCCTTGGATTCAGCTGGGGCGGCTGGGTAACAGGTTCAACTGCAAGCACCATGGCTCAGGACCATGCCAACATCGAAATCGCCAAAGTCCTTGCGCCAATCTGTTTTCTGCAATTCCAGCAGCAGCCGGATGCAATGGCCAAACTGGTGGAATTGAAGGGCATAACCAGCACTTACCAGCAGGCAAGCTTTGTCGAGAAATCGGGGGCTGCAATGATGCCGGGCGGAGACAAACCCCTCAAGGGTGTCGGCCTGGCCTGTGCCGAACTGCTCGTGCAGGCGGCGAAATAGCCGCCGAGGCCGAGCAGATGTAATTAGCCTTTGCGCAGCCATTCCCCTGTGCCGATCCAGATCAATGGCTGGATTGGTCAGGGCAGGCCGCTAAGCGCCCTCGACGACTAAGCGCGGGGCAAAGCCCAGAGTTCGTGCTCCGCAGCAATCCGCTCGAATGCTTCATCCGTGCTTTTCACGCGATACTGAAAATGCGCTCCCTCAAAGGGGAGCAGCTTCACAATCTCGCAAGAGA
>DATFOT010000256.1:0-7540 GCA_035265265.1 Aestuariivirgaceae bacterium
ACTGCACATTCAACAAATCCAGCCACATCAATCGATTTGAATGGCCGTGCCAGATGATCGCCTCGCCTAACCTGTTTGCGCAGGAAATTATCCTACGGGCTTCCGTCACTGCTCAGGTCCGATGCAATCACGAAGAAGCAATTTTAGTGAATTTCCTCGATCTCCGCAGTCTCATTATATGCGGTTCGATCTCGGCATGAAGCTTTGCCGTATCACCTGCAGCCAAAAAATTTCGCAACCGACGATGCTGGGGCCCCATGATCCTCGCATCGCGCTCGTCCCGGATTTCATTGCCGAATATGATAAACACATGGCGCGCCAGTGTATCCCACAAGGTTTCGATAATACTATTGTCTGAAGCACGACAAATCTCCCTGTGAAAACTCAGGTCAGCTTTGCTGACTTGAATCCATTCTAGCCGGTCGGCGGCACGTTCCATGCTGGTGATGATTTTGTCCAGGCGCGCAAGAAGCTCTGGACTGCTTCGGTAAATGGGAGCCGCATAACTGAGTGCAATGCGCTCGAGTGCTACCCTGGCTTCGCAAATTTGATTGACTCGTGTTTCATCGAACATCGCGATGCGGGTACCGCGATGAGGTATGCTCTCCACTATCCCTTGTGCTTCGAGAATCTTGAGTGCTTCGCGCAGCGGCACGCGGCTCATATTGAGAAGATTCGCGAGCTCTACCTCGACGAGACGCTGGCCAGGCTTGAGCGCGCCGGCCGATACGCCCGTGACGATAGCGTCTGCAGCTTGCTCTGCCAGGCTCGGCGACCTCACCATGCTCAGTGTGGCAACAGGAACCGCAGTTTGCTCGACGCTCGGCATGTTAACTCCTTGCATGCTTTTTTAGCTAACTGTATACAATTAGCACTGAACGAGCAATGGTTACCAACGTTATGAGTGGTCGTCTAAGCGGCAAGAAAGCTTTGATTTACGGAGGGGGAACTGGGATTGGCCTGGCTTGCGCAGAGGCCCTGGTCCGGGAGGGTGCAGCGATTTGCATTTCAGGCCGCCGCAGGACGGTTCTCCAAGAGGCGGTTGTCGAACTTCAAAAATGGGGTGCAGCTTTTTATGAAGCGGGGGACGCTACCTGCGTAAGCGACGTCCAAAGGGTTACTTCTACGGCAGTAAAATCGCTCGGTGGTCTTGATACGATTATTATTAGTGCTGGAGCGGGGGGCAGAACACCTATTTTCGATACTGACCCTGCCGAATTTCAACGCATCATCGATAATAATTTGAGATCGGCGTTTCTCCCAATGCGCTTCGCCGCCGAACATCTGGTTTCCGCAGGCAGGGCCTCCGTTATCATTGTCGCTTCAACCTTTGGCCTTGTAGGTTACCCGGAACGAGCGGCGTATTGCGCTGCCAAGGCTGGAGTAATCGGCCTCGCGCGATCGGCAGCATTGGATTTCGCCGAAAAGGGAGTACGGGTCAACGCTATTTGCCCTGGTTATGTCGAAACCCCCCTCGCCCTTGAAATTGCCCAGCGCGAACCTGATCCGCAAGCGCATCTTGAAATCAGGAGAACAATGCATCCGGTGCCGCGAGCTGGCCGCCTGGATGAGATGGGCGAGCTTGCAGTGTATCTTGCCTCCGATCTTGCTGCCTTCGTGACTGGACAGGCGATTGCGATCGATGGCGGCTACAGCACTCGTTGATGTGCAGGAGATTGATATGAGTGGGACACTTGCTGGTAGGCGGGCCTATGTGACCGGGGGCTCCAGCGGCATCGGGGCCGCTATTGTTCAAGCTTTCGCCTCTGAGGGTGCGCACGTTGCAATTGGCGCGTCGCGGCATGCCGAACAGGCCCAGAATGCCGCCAAGCAGCTCCGCCAGCAAAACCGCCGTGCCTGCGTGATTGAGGCTGATCTCGCAAACCGAGAAGAGACCGATCGCGCTGCTGAAGAAGCGGTAAAGGCTTTCGGCGGTCTCGACATTTTCGTGCATTGTGCCGGAATTGATGTGAGCAAAACTGCGCCCACTCATGAAACGCCCGACGACACCTGGGATCGCATGATGGCGCTGCATCTCACTGCCGCGTTTCGCTTAAGCAAGCGCCTGCTGCCGGCGTTGCTCAAAGGAACAAAGCCCTCCGTGACCTTCATTGGTTCCGTTGCCGGAATGGTGGCATGGGAAGGTGACGTCGCCTACAACGTCGCCAAGGCTGGACTGCATCATTTGGCGCGTTGCATCGCAGCAGATTACGCAAAATCCGGATTGCGAGCTAATGTCATTGCACCGGGAGTGATCGACACGCCTCTCACCAGAGGTTATGCGGCCGGCATGGAAGGTGGCGAGGAAAGTGGCATGCAGGTGCTGGCGGGTCTCCATCCGATTGGACGTTACGCCAAGCCCGAAGAAATCGCGGGCGCCGCTGTTTTTCTTGCCTCTGATAAATCTGCATTCATAACCGGTGTTATTCTGCCGGTCGACGGCGGAATGACGATGATTTAGCGAAGCGATCCCAATGACAGAGCAAACAATGATGGCCGCTGTCTGTGAGGCGCCCGGCGAAGGCGACATTCTCAAGCTGCGCCAAGTGCGCGTCGATGATCCGCACGAAATGGAGGTGCGGGTGAAACTTCTGACAACCGGAATTTGCCGAAGCGATATCCATTATTTGCGCGGCGTCTGGGTCCATCCCAAGCCGGTCATACTTGGCCATGAGGCTTGCGGAGTGATCGAGGCAGTCGGACCAGGTGTCCCCAAAACCCGCATTGGGGAGAAGGTCGTACTAACCTTCACTCCTGCCTGTGGGCGCTGCCGGTTTTGTGTGAGCGGCCGGAGCGTCTTGTGCGAAGAAGTTGCACGCGCAGCGTCGCAAGGAACCATGTGGGATAACACCACGCGGTTTTTCGAGATGGACGGAACGCCGATACATCACTTGAGCCTCGTCTCCTCTTTTTGTGAATACACGGTCGTGCCGCATAATGGCGCGATTGGCATCGACCCGCAGGTATCGCCGGAACAGGCCTGTCTCCTCGGTTGCGGCGCCATGGCTGGCATTGGGGCCGCCCTTAACACCGCACAGGTGAGGCCGGGCGACAGTGTAGCCGTCTTCGGCTGCGGCGGAGTGGGCCTAAGTGTTGTCCAGGGCGCAAAGCTGTGCAACGCGTTGCCAATTGTCGCTATTGATGTGCGTCTTGAAAAGGAAGCAGAGGCGCGTCGCTTCGGTGCAACACATTTTGTTGACGCCGCAAGCCGCGATCCTGTCAAAGCCGTTCGCGAGATTACCGGCGGTGGTGCCGATTTCACCTTCGAAGCAACTGGGCGGACCGAAACAGCCGAACTCTGTTATCGCGCAACTTGTCGGGCTGGAACGACGGTGCTCATCGGACAGCCGACCGAAAATGCGGTTGCCGGCTTTCCTCCTTATTGGATTGCTCAGGATGAAAACCGAGTCATAGGATCGAGCTATGGTTCCACCCGTCCCATGATTGATTTCCCCAAGGTCTTGCGGCTGGTGAAACACGGCCTGCTCGATCTCGAGTCCTTGGTTTCGGAAGTCTGGCCCTTCGCACGCATCAACGAGGCGATCTCGCTTGTCGAAACCGGCAAAGTGAACCGAATGGTTCTGCATTTTGAAAATTGAGTCCAACGCTGCCAAGGCAGCATTAAGGGAGGAATGCCATGTCTTCTAGAATTGAACTGAACCGCCGCAATTTTCTTATGAGCTCTGCCGCTTTAGCAGGGGCAGCCGTTGCTGCGCCCGCAGTTTTAAGGGCCGCAGCACGCGAACTTCGAATTCTAACGTGGGAAGGGTATGCAGAACCGGAGTGGCTGGAGCCTTTTAAGCAATCGACCGGCGCAACTGTTAATATCGTTTATTCTGGATCGGCGGATGAAATGTTTGCCAAAATGCAAGGCTCTCAAGGCGCCGATTTCGATCTCGTCTCTTTCGACACCTCCCTATTTCCTCGTTACGTGGATGCCAAGCTGATTCAGCCCTTCGACACATCGAAGATTCCCAATCTTGCGAATATTGCAGCCGAGTTCAAGTCGGTCCCGGCAGTGATGCGCGGTGACGATCGTTATGGCATTCCCTTCGCTTGGGGTTCGCTGCCCCTGGTTTACGATGCCGACGCATTTCCTACCCCACCCGACAGTTGGGAAGTGATGTGGGATCCACAATACGCCCAGCAAATGCTGTGGCAAGATGATGCCAATAACTCGATCACTTTGGGGGCCCTTATCGTTGGGGCGGCCGATCCGTATAAGTTGACGGATGATGATTTCGCCAAAATAAAAGCCAAATTGATCGAGCAAAAGAAACTTCTGCTCAGCTATTACGCTGGTTTTGACGATGGGGTGAACTTATTTGCCCAGAATGGCATTAAACTCATGTACTCGATGGGTGAACCCCAGGTGCCGGCACTGAAGAAGAAGGGTATCAACGCCGCCCTTTCCATTCCTAAGGAGCGAGCGGTAGGTTGGCTCGATTGCTGGGAACTGAGCGCTGGCGCTAAGGACGCGGAGCTGGCCCATGCCTGGATCAACGCTTGTCTCCAGCAATCCGTCGGTAAGGTGTTGACCGAAAAACTGAACTACGGCAACACCACCAATCTCGAAGTTAATAAGGCTGCCGGCCTAACCTACGGCGACCGGTTGTCATGGCTTGAGACCGCCGAAAATTACGAAAAGCGTGTCGCCACTTGGAATGAAATTAAGGCAGGCTGATCATTCGATTTCCACGCATTTCTTCAGCCGGGCAATTCATTGCCCGGCTTTTGCTCCCTACATTCTTGCCAGGAGCACACATGCCGCTCACGACGGTTTCTCCTCAACTGCAATCGCCACCTCCGCGCTTGAAAATTACCGATATTGAGTGCCACGTTCTCCTGGCGCCTGATTTTGATGCAAGCTTCACGTCCTCTGCTCAAGACAGTCTGGTCGTGGTTGTTCACACTGATGGCGGCGTATCTGGCGTGGGCGAATGCGATGCCAATCCCTGGATGGCGAAGGCCTGCATCGAGGCTCCTGGCACGCACACGATGGGCCTCTCAATTAAGGAAATTTTGATCGGAGCCGACCCATTCCAAATTGGCGAGCTGTGGCGGCGCATCTACCTCGGTACGGCAATGAACGGAAGGCGTGGCATGGTGATCCATGCCTTAAGCGCGGTTGAAATGGCACTGTGGGATCTGTGTGGTAAGGCGGTTGGCCAACCCGTGCATGCCTTGCTGGGTGGCGCAACGCGACAGAGTATAACGCCCTATGCCTCGCTGCAGCCGGCCGGTAAGCGCTTTGAGGAATATCGTGACGCGCTGTGCCTTTCGGCAGAGCGGGCCAAAGCTCTAGGCTTCACGGCCATGAAGACGGAAGTCACGATGAACGGACCTTACGCGCATGGCGGCATGTGCGAGAGTTATGACCGGCATACCGAGGTGTTGGCCGCCGTTCGCAAGACCATTGGCCCCGACATCATTCTTATGGTCGATGTGCAATATCTTTGGAACGACGCTGCCACTTGCTTATCGGTAGTCAAGGATTGGGCGGAGTTTCGGCCTTACTTCCTTGAGACGCCGATTTGGTCTGACAATGTGAGCGAAATGGCGAAGCTGGTAGAGGCCGCTCCCATGCCGATCGCTTTTGGTGAATGGCTCGCGACCCGGTTTGAGTTTGGGGAACTAATGGATAGGGGCAAAGTGCAAGTAGTCCAGCCAGATGTTGGTCGCGTGGGGGGAATCGGCGAGGCAAAGATCGTCTGCGACATGGCAAAGGAACGCGGCCGCACCATTGTGCCGCACTGCTGGAAAACCGGTATTTCCATTTCAGCCACTGCACATTTGGCATTTGTCACCGATCACTGCGCTTTCATCGAATATTTGCCGCCACAACTTTGTCACGAGCGCTTGCGCCGCGAATTAGCGCATGAGGAGTTGGTGCTTGGTCCCAATGGCACCATTTCGCTGCCGGTCAAGCCCGGACTGGGAGTCGAGGTCGATTGGGAAGTGGTTCGGCGCTACACGGTCGCGTAGACGGCGGAATGCGATGGCACTGGAACTCCGAAACATCACAAAACGCTATGGAGCGGTCCAGGTTCTTCACCCCACTTCCATTAATGTCACCAACGGCGAGTTTTTGACCCTTCTAGGGCCTTCGGGCTCTGGAAAAACCACTGTGCTCCGCTTGATCGGCGGCTTTACCGATCCTTCCGATGGCAGCATCTTCTTTGATGGCATCAATATGACCCGGTTGCCGGCAAACCGACGGCCATTCAACACTGTCTTCCAGGATTATGCGCTGTTCCCGCATATGACTGTTGCGCAAAATGTAAGTTACGGACCGCTCGTGCAGCGCCGCCCTCCCGGAGCTGCCGGCAAACTAATCGATGAGACTCTCGAAATCGTGGGTCTTTCCGGCTTACGAGCGCGTTACCCTTCCCAGCTTTCTGGCGGGCAGAAGCAGCGGGTGGCACTTGCCCGCGCTATCGTTTGTGAACCAAAAGTCATCTTGCTGGATGAGCCGCTTGCCGCTCTGGACGCCAATCTTCGCCGTCAGATGCAATTATTTCTTAAGCAGATCCAACGCCGCATCCGGACGACGTTCGTCTTCGTCACACACGATCAGGACGAAGCAATTACCATGTCAGATCGAATTGTAGTGATGAACCACGGCAGGATCGAGCAGCAGGGATCGCCCAGGGACTTGTACTACCGGCCGCGCACTCGCTTCGTGGCTAATTTTTTCGGCGACAACAATTTGCTCGAAGGAGTGCTTGTCGAAGCCCAAGTCGTAGAAACCGCACTGGGCCGTTTGCCGATTAGTAGCTCCCACAATACGCCGACGGGGCGAAAAGTGTTCCTTAGCATTCGGCCCGAGTCCCTGAAACTGGGACAAGGCCCGTTTTCTGTGACTGCGGAAATCGAAGAGGTGATGTTCGGCGGTGCATCCACCAGGCTGCTTCTGCATGCGGAAGCCGCGCCGGACATCAAGCTTGACATGAGATTGCCTGGGGAGACCCGCGAGAACGCGCCTAAGATGGGCGAACGAGTCAGCTTGATCTACGATCCCCTCGATGCCGTCATAGTGGAAGAGTGAGCGCACGGTGCAGACCCGTTTCCTCCGCATAGTGTTGTTTCTGGCTGCCGCAGCAGTGCCCCTCACTCTCATCCTGGCCCCTATCGGGTCGTTTCTGCTGCTGTCCCTATTTCGAGCCGAAAAACATCGAATCATCCATGACTTCACATTGATCAACTACGTGAACTTCTTTGGCAGCTGGACTTACCTTGGCACCTTTCTCGGAACCCTGCTGCTCTGCCTCGAAGTCATGGCCCTGTCCCTGATTTTGGGATACCCAATCGCGTGGTTCATTTGGCGCCAGCGCGGCAGCCGGCGGTATCTTCTGCTGCTTTTGGCAGTCGTGCCGCTGTTCATGAGTTACATCGTCAAGCTCTATACCTTGCGTTCGATGCTGGGCCTCAATGGCCTCATCAACCAGATACTTTTGGGTATCGGCATTTTCGATAGCCCCAGCCGGGTATTCTTATTTAACCAGCGTGCCGTGCTCATGACGATGGCGGTCATCTACCT
>DATFOT010000257.1:0-2585 GCA_035265265.1 Aestuariivirgaceae bacterium
ACCGCGACGGCCAGCGCAATCAGCCGACCACGCTCGGTGAAGAAGATGCATCGCCCTTTTGGTCCGTTTGGCATGCTGGACCGCACATACGCAGAACCTGACTTGACCAGAGTAACACAAACGTCCTGTGACTGGTCTCAGTTTACCGTGAAGTGCGTTATCGTAAGCGCGGACCGAACAAGCAACAGCTCAAGAGCAACAGCGCAAGCAAGCGTAGCCCGGACGAGCGAAGCGACGGGGACCGGTCGATCTCATGCGGGCTAGGTGCTCGCTGATCGCCTGCGGCACGTCTGTCGGCGTCATGAAGGAGCCGGTCGATACGGTGACGGGTGGCGATCGATGGCATCGGCGAGCTGACCACTGAGTTCAGGCAGTAGGCGGCGTCACTGCTGCTGCGCTTGTTGCGGTCGGTGACGGATAATTGCCATCCTTGAGCAAGACTTTGTAGCGAAGCGCTGCGATGAGAGCAGCCAATGCGGGGGGCTGCCGCCGACTGGGGTGATAGAGAAAGTAGCCGGGCAAGGCCGGCGGGCGCCTTGATATCAGCCGCCACCTCAAAGCAGCGGCGGGAACCCATTAACTGGTTCGGACTGGGTGGCCGATGTCCGCGTTGGCACGGCACGGACTTAGGTCGGACACCGCCCCATTTCCGAAAAAGCGCACCAGCAGCGGACCTTTGCGAATGCGCGGGTTCAGGCGCGGCCTTTCGAAGATTACCAAGTGACTTCGGAACTGCTTGGAACCAGGAAGCCGCCGCGATCCGGTGCTGATGGCCTCTCGCATTGAAATAAAAATTGATCGGCCAAGTCAAAAAATTGGGGATATCTCCCAAAAGGCGCTTGATTTCTTGTTCCTTCTCCGGCGCGGGGACGGCGTTTCTTTGATGGGGAAGAAGAGATGACTGATCAGCAATTGGCTCTTCAGGCGATTAACGAAGCCCAACTCATACTGGAAGAATACCTTCGGCCCCGGCCGCAAAATAATGAGTTCATCCTCGACAAGTTGGTGGAAGTTCTCGAACGCCCCGATTTGGTAGTTGCAGTAAGCCGCTTGCAGCAACAAAACGGTCTCTAGTGCGCGAATGAGGAAACTGCCATCAATCGCCCTAGCCGCCTGGACCGCTGCGCTCTTGCCGGTTGGGACGCCAGATGCGCAGGCCAGACAACAATGCAGCGCCGCAGCGCCATCAAATCCGCACGGTCGCTGGTGGTCCTATCGTATCATCGATGGGCGAAAGTGCTGGTACGAAGGCAAGCCCATGCTTTCGAAATCGTCGTTGGAATGGCCCAAGGGCACATCCGCGCAAGCCGTTTCCAACAGAGAGGAAGTTCAACGCGTTGTCACGGAGATGCCTGGCGATCCATTAGACGCGCAAGCCCGGGCACTGGAAGGTTCTGATAGTTTCGAAGCACGATGGCGCGAAAGGGTGAAAATGCAATAGGCGTTGCGCCCAAAGGGGCTCGACGCGCCGGCATCGCCCCCGGTACGGCACGGACAAAGGACTCTTGCTTTCCAATCAGGCACAATGCGGAAACCAGCAATGCGAACGGCAGCAGATTTCAATCTCTATTACGCCACTCCTGACCCCTGGCATATTTCCCACGCGCAATTCAGGGATAAGGTCTTGCGCCGACGCCTGAAGCCATTCATCCGGAACAAATCCGTTCTTGAACTCGGTTGCGGCGAAGGCCATCTCACTCGCGCAGTTTTTGGCAAAGCACGCTCCGTGGTTGGCATCGACATAAGCGATGTAGCGATTGATCGCGCTAAATCGCTGAACCTGCCAAATGCCCGATTTGAATGCGCTGATTTTTTACAAGCGTCATTCGAGGGTTACGACGTGATCGCGGCTCTCGAATGCGTCTACTATCTGTCCTTTCAAGAGCAGGGAGCGTTCTTGGAGAAAGTTGCCAAAGAACACCCTGGCAAAACACTTCTGCTCTCGGGTCCCATTGTGGATTACAGAAGGCACTTCAGTCATAAGCGATTGATGCTCGAGTTTACGACTTTGGGATTCACTCCCCTTAGATTTTATAACCTGTCGGTTTATTGGTATCCGCCTTCATCCAGAATTATCGCTGGCCTGATCAAGCTGCCACTTGGACACACCTTGCTTGATTGGATACCGGTGTCGATGATCTACCAAAGATTATACGCACTTCGAGCACCCAAACGCCACTGACTCGATATTCGATAACTCGACAAAACAAACTGTGGCCTCGGCCCCAACAAGTATTCCACCGTGGAAGCGACTGCCTTGTCCGGGTTGAGGTCAAGCGCGCGATATTCTCACGTCTGGCTAGCGGCCGATTTTGGAAATGCCGAGCTCCATTGTCCGCCGTGCGGAACAAACCGCTTGTTTGCATGATGGCCTCTGCCCGGCTCCCTGCAGACTTTTGCAGGCAGTGACGGCATCCTGGCCGCCTCGCACAAAAGACGAGTCGAGAAGCCCATCGACGGGCCGGAATTGACCCGCTATTGGCCCGATCCAAGCCGCGGGATGATCCATCGCCGTTTCGCCCTTTCGCCGTTATCGGTGACCGAGAATGTTGAGCTCCCGCCTATCTGTCGCGCGAATTAAGCCG
>DATFOT010000258.1:0-11320 GCA_035265265.1 Aestuariivirgaceae bacterium
CACTTGCCGCCGACTTTCGGCACTTGCCCTATGCCAACCCCGATGCACCAAAAGGCGGGGTTCTAAAACTCGCGACCACCGGCAGTTTCGACAGTACCAATCCCTTTGTCGTCAAAGGCCAGGCCGTCACCGGTGTGCGGAGCTATGTTTTCGAGAGTCTCCTCGGGCGTAACTGGGAAGAACCTTTTTCGCTTTATGGGCTGTTGGCGGAGACCATCGACGTCAGCGCCGACTTCACGACATTCAGTTTTCGGCTGCGGCCGGAAGCGAGATTTTCAGACGGAACTCCTGTCACCGCAGAAGATGTGGCTTTCTCCGTGAAGCTGCTGCGCGCGCACGGACGGCCGAATTTCGCAGAGTTCTACGCGAAAGTGACGAAGGTGGAGATTCCGGATCCGCACACGATCATCTTTCAGCAGGATGGAAGCGACCGGGAACTGCCGCTGATCATCGGGCTGATGCCGGTTCTGCCTCAACACAGCTGGAAGGGAAAGGATTTCGAACGGACGACATTGTCGCCGCTGATCGGATCAGGCCCTTATTTAATGGAGAATATACGCGCCGGCGAAGGGATCAGCTATCGCAGTAACCGCAATTATTGGGGAAAGGACTTGCCGTTCAATCGAGGACAATGGAATTTCGATGAAATCAGGATCGATTACTACCGGGACAATAATTCTACATTCGAGGCGTTCAAAAAAGGCCTCGCCGATATTCGGATCGAGCCTGATCCATCACGCTGGTCGAACGGATATGATTTTCCCGCAGTGCGGTCCGGCGATGTCATTTTGGAAAGGCATGAACAGCGTTCCCCTGCTCCGCTTTCCGCCTTTGCGATGAATACCCGTCGCATGCTGTTCGCTGATCGCCGGGTGCGGGACGCGATCATTCACGCCTTTGATTTCGAATGGGCCAATAGAAATTTGTTTCACGGCTTGTTTCGCCGCGCATCTGGCTATTATGCCGGCTCGGAGCTCTCCTCGGCGGGCGTGGCGGCAAGCCCGAAGGAGCTGTCGCTTTTGGGAAATGCCAGGGCGGCTATCGATCCTGCCATTCTGGACGGCAGCTATAGGCTTCCGACGACAGATGGTTCGGGTCGCGACCGCAGCAATCTGAGGAAGGCACTGGATCTGCTTGGCGAGGCGGGGTGGAAGCTTCGCGGCACCAAGCTCGTCAATGTCGAATCCGGTGCCCTCTTCTCCTTTACGCTTACGGTTCTGAGCAGAGAGCAGGAAAAAATTGGCCTGCACCTGCAGCGCGCCTTACGGCAAATCGGGATCGACATGGTGGTGCGCAGCGTCGACTCGGCCCAATTCCAGCGGATGCAACAGAACTACGACTACGACCTGATCCCAGTGACATGGTACAATTCACTATCGCCCGGCAACGAACAATTCTTCTATTATGGAAGCGTAGGCCGTGAGACGGGCGGTACGCGAAATTACCCCGGCATCGCCGATGCCAATATCGACCGAATGATCAATGAACTGCTCAAGGCCGAAACGCGGGAAGATTTTGTCGCCGCCGTTCGCGCGCTGGACCGACTCCTGGTGAACGGGCGCTATGTGATTCCGCTCTATAACGCGGGTGGCCAATGGGTAGCGCGCTGGAAGCATATCGGCCGGCCCGATCGGCAGCCGCTGCCAGGTTTTCAAATCTCGACGACCTGGAATAATAGCGGCTCGCAATGACTCCCTAGGCTTTCACTTGCCCCCGGCCAGTCTTTGCAGCTGAGCCATGAGATGGCGGGCGCCGCGAAGGCGTTCCTCAGGCTTGTCCCAGTTTCTCATCACGACGATTTTCATGTCGGGGCGAAGCTTCGCAAGAGTGCCCTGCTCGGATATCCATTTCACGAGAGCATCCGGGTCGGGGAAGGTGTCGTTGCGGAAAGCGACGACGGCGCCCTTGGGACCGGCGTCCAGCGACGAGACATTCGCTTCCCGGCACATCAGCTTAATGGCCATGATATCCAAGAGGTGGAGGACTTCAGCCGGTGGGCGGCCAAAGCGGTCATGAAGTTCCGCGGCAAATGCGTCGATATCTTCCTGCGAGTTCATGTCGGCGAGGCGGCGATATAGGCCGAGGCGAACCTGAAGATCGGGAACGAAAGCTTCAGGGATCAATACAGCAGTTCCGATGTTGATCTGAGGGGACCAGGTTTCTTCGCTCTCGACGGCCTCCCCGCTGGTTCTCAGCTTTGCGACGGCGTCCTCCAGCATTTGCTGGTATAGCTCGAAGCCCACCTCGCGAATGTGACCGGATTGCTCCTCGCCCAGGAGGTTACCGGCTCCGCGAATATCGAGATCATGGCTGGCCAGGCTGAAACCGGCGCCGAGCGAATCAAGAGATTGCAACACCTTGAAGCGCTTCTCGGCCGTGGGCGTCAGCGTTCTATTGGCGGGAACGGTGAAGAGGGCATAGGCCCGCTGCTTCGCCCGCCCGACGCGGCCGCGGAGCTGATAGAGCTGTGCCAAGCCGAACATGTCGGCGCGATATACCACGAGTGTATTGGCGGTGGCGACGTCGAGGCCCGATTCTATGATCGTCGTCGACAGCAGTATGTCGTATTTGCGGTCGTAGAACCCGGTCATGATGTCCTCAAGTTCGGTCGGCGGCAGGCGGCCATGAGCGACAGCAAGCCTTGCTTCCGGCACCAGGGACCTGATCGTCGCGGAGATTTCACCGAGATCGGAAATGCGCGGCACGACGAAAAAGCTTTGGCCGCCGCGATAAAGTTCGCGGAGGAGCGTTTCACGAATTATTATCGGATCGAAGGGCGAGATGTAGGTTCTTACCGCCAAACGGTCGAGGGGCGGCGTGGTAATCAGCGACAGCTCGCGAATGCCTGACAAGGCCAACTGGAGCGTACGGGGAATGGGCGTCGCCGTGAGCGTGAGCACGTGTACATTAGCTTTCAACTCCTTCAGGCGTTCCTTGTGCTTCACGCCGAAGTGCTGCTCTTCGTCGATAACGAGAAGCGACAAGTCGCGGAACTTTACATCCTTGGCCAGTAGCGCGTGGGTGCCGATGACGATGTCCACGTCACCCTTCGCAAGGCCCTCCTTGGCGGCATTGAGCTGGCGGCGCGGAACGAGCCGGGATGCCTGTTCGATGCGAACCGGAAAATTCTGGAAACGCTGGAGGAAGGTGGCATGATGCTGGCGGGCGAGAAGCGTCGTCGGGACCACGACAGCGACCTGTTTGCCGTTCATCACGGTTAGAAACGCGGAACGCAGGGCGACTTCCGTCTTGCCGAAGCCGACGTCCCCGCAAATAAGCCGATCCATCGGGCGACCCCTGGCGAGATCAGCAATTACCGCGTCTATCGCCGCGAGCTGGTCATCGGTTTCGTCATAGGGAAAGCGGGCGCTGAATTCGTCGTAAAGGCCCTCCGGAGGCGTAATGACATCGGCCTGTTTCAGCTCGCGGGCCGCCGCCGTGCGAATCAGCTCGTCGGCCATCTCCTTGACGCGCTGCTTGAGCCTCGCCTTGCGCGCCTGCCAAGCGACGCCGCCTAGCCGGTCGAGCTCGACTCCGGTCTCCTCCGAGCCGTAGCGCGACAAAAGTTCGATATTCTCAACCGGCAGGAACAGACGATCGCCGCCCGCATATAACAGGAACAGGCAATCATGGGGCGCGCCTTGCACGTCGATCGTGCGGAGCCCTTCGAAGCGCCCGATCCCATGATCGATGTGAACGATAAGATCGCCCGGCGAAACACTGGCAAGCTCGGAAATGAAGTCGCTCGCCCGTCTCGTTTTCTTGACGCGCCGCACAAGACGGTCGCCAAGAATGTCCTGCTCGGCAATGATGGCAAGGTCAGATGTTTCGAATCCGCTGTCGAGACCAAGGACGATCGTGCTCACCACATCGGGGGAACGTGCCATGATGTCGGCCCAGGCGGGCGCAAAGGCTATCGGGCTGAGGCCATGGTCGGACAATATGGTCTGAAGTCTCTCGGCTGCCCCCTCGGTCCAGGCAGCAATGGCGACGCGCTTACCCGCCTGGCGCAAGCCGTCGATATGCGCCCTCACGGCCTCATATACGTTTGTGCCGGGTGCGGAGCGCTCGGGAGCAAAATTTCGGCCCGGCAAGCCGTCGACCGCTTCAGCCGACTGATTGTCGCTGCCGGGGATATCGAAGGGCGTCAAAGCCAGAACCGGGCGCTGGTTCAGGAGCTCGCGCCATTCTGGAGCATCGAGATAAAGGCTGTCCGGCGGCAGTGGCTTATAAGGTACGGCGCCGTAGCTTCCGGATTCCAGCGCTTCCTGGCGTGCCCGAAAATATTCTCCGATCTGCTCCAGTCGGGACGGCACCGCCTCGTCTGCAAGGTGATCGAGACTTACCACGCTCTCGCCGATGTAGTCGAAAAGCGTTTCCAGGTGATCGTAAAATAGCGGAAGCCAATGCTCCATCCCTTGGTAACGGCGGCCGGAGGTGGTCGCCTCATAAAGCGGATCGTCAAGATCGACCCCGCCGAACTGAGCTGCATACCGGGTGCGAAACCGCGCGACCGTCTGCTCGTTCAGGAGAATTTCGCTTGCCGGGCGCAGGTTCAACTCATGCAGCTGGCCTGTCGTGCGCTGCGATTGCGGGTCGAACGTGCGGATCGACTCCAGCGTATCGCCGAAGTAATCCAGCCGGATCGGCTGGTCTGCGCCTGGAGTAAACAGATCTATGATACCGCCGCGAACAGCGAAATCTCCGGGATCGACGACCGTGCCGGTGCGGTTGAAGCCGTTCGCCGAAAGGAACGAAAGAATTTGACCCGTGGGCATGATATTCCCGGGCTTCACCATAAGCTGGGCCTGGTCGAGAACGGAGCGCGGAGGCACGCGCTGCATCACCGCGTTCACGGTCGTTACAATTATGGCTGGGGAAGAATGTTCCTGACCTTTCATCAAGGCAGCGAGGGTCGCCAGGCGCTGCGCAACAATATCTGCAACCGGGGGCACGCGGTCGTATGGCAGGCAATCCCATGCCGGAAATCGGAGCAATGCGACGTCGGGGGCAAAAAAGGTCAGGGCCTCGGCAAGGCTGGCCAAGCGCTGGTCGTCTCGCACGATGTGAAGGTGACGGCGCGGTGCTGCGCGGCGCGTCAGATCCGCCAACACCATTGCGGTCATGCCGGAGGGAACACGGGTGAGGAGCAGGCGCCGGGGCTTTTTGAAAAGCGGACCAAAATCCATCAGACGAGTCTCACCCGGTATGCTAATAACCGCTCGGTGACAGGGCTGCGGTATTCCTCCCGCACGGCTGCTTCGCCCCTGATCCAGGACATGAGTTCCGGATCGGATACATCAATCAGTCTCTCAAGTTCATCGAGTTCGGAAGGTTGCATTGAATCGATATTGTCGCGGGCAAACCCGCCGAGCAGCACGTCCATTTCTCTGGTGCCACGATGGTTCGCGCGCCAAAGCAGCAGTTTTCGCCGCAGGTCCAGCTTGTTTGATGATTTTGCCATGATTGTCCGCGCTCTCTTAAGCGCACAATCAAGCGGCGCGCAATGGCAGGTTCCGGGCAGCTGGTGTCGCCATTCAGAACGCGAGCAATAAGGTCACATGCGTCCCACCATACTCAATCCGCTGTTCGCAGGCATTTCCGGTCTGAAAGGCATCGGCCCGAGGCTCGAAAAGGTGATCGCCCCGTTGCTGCGCGCACAGGATGACAAGCGCCAGGCTCCGCGGGTCATCGATCTTCTGTTTCATCTGCCCGTCGGGGCGATCGACAGACGCCTTAAATGCACGATCCAGGATCTCCCGAGTTCGGGCATCGTCACGGTGGAAATCACAGTCGGCCGGCATCGGCCACCGCCAAGGGCGAATAGGCGCATTCCTTACCGCATCGAGTGTTTCGACCCTACCGGCACGATCGCACTGGTGTATTTCCACAGCTTCGCCGATCATTTGCAGCGCCTATTGCCGGAGGGGGAAACGCGATTCGTATCAGGCCATGTCGAGTGGTACCAGGGCTCGCCGCAAATCGTTCACCCCGATCACGTGGTCACGGCAGACGAATTCAATCGCATGCCCCGGCTCGAGCCGGTTTATCCTCTCACCCAAGGGCTGTCGCTGAAGGTTCTCGGCAAGGCAATCCGCGCGGCGGGGGTGCGAGTGCCAGAATTGCCGGAATGGATCGATGCCCCGCTCCTGAGCCAGCGCCAATGGCCTGGCTTCTCGGCGGCTTTGCAGAGCGTTCATCAGCCAAACGACATTCCAGACACGATTGAAACATCTCCTGCGCGCCAGCGGCTTGCCTATGATGAGCTTCTCGCCAACCAGCTGGCACTGCTCCTCGTGCGCCATCATATGAAGCGCAGCAAGGGACGATCGATCGAGGGCAGCGGACATCTTCGCCGCAAAATTATCGAAGGGCTGCCTTTCAGATTGACCGCCTCGCAAAAAGCGGCGGTTGAAACCATTATAAAGGACATGTCTGCGCCCGAGCGCATGCTGCGGCTGCTCCAGGGAGACGTCGGATCCGGAAAGACGGTGGTTGCGCTCCTTGCGCTGGCAACGGCGGTAGAAGCCGGCGCCCAGGGCAGTTTCATGGTTCCGACCGAGATCCTGGCCCGTCAACATTTCGCAACATTCAGCCGGCTAACGGATGGGAGCACGCGAATAGAAATTCTAACGGGGCGGGAAAAGGGCAAGCAACGCGATGAAGTTCTCCGACGCATCGCACTTGGCGAGGCGAACATCGTGATCGGCACGCATGCACTGTTTCAGGAGGCCGTCGAATTCAAGGGCCTGGCCCTGGCCGTGATCGACGAGCAACACCGGTTCGGTGTCCACCAAAGACTGGCTCTGCAGGGGAAGGCAGACGCGGCTATAGACGTGCTCGTGATGACGGCGACGCCCATTCCAAGAACGCTCAGCCTGACGATCTATGGAGACATGGATGTTTCGCGGCTGACGGAGAAGCCGTTCGGGCGACAGAAGGTCGATACCAGAACAATGCCGCAGGACCGCCTCGAGGAGCTGTTGCAAGGCTTAAGCCGGGCGCTGGCATCGGGGCAGAAAGCCTATTGGGTGTGCCCATTGATCGAGGAAAGCGAGAGCCTCGACAAGGCGGCTGCCGAAGCGCGGCTGCAATATCTTTCCAAGCGATTTCCTGGCCGGACGGGGCTCATGCACGGTCGCATGAAGGGCGAGGAAAAGGACGAAATCATGCGCCGTTTCCAGGCCGGTGAAATCTCGCTTTTGGTATCGACTACGGTGGTCGAGGTCGGGGTCGACGTGCCGGACGCATCGATCATGATTGTGGAAAATGCCGAGCGGTTCGGACTTGCGCAGCTGCACCAGTTGCGGGGCCGCGTCGGACGCGGCGAGGTAAAGTCCTCGTGCATCCTGCTCTATGCAACTCCCCTCACTCAAGCGGCCAGAGCGCGACTGGAAATCATGCGCGAAACAGACGATGGATTCATCATTGCCGAAGAGGATCTGCGGCTGCGCGGTGCCGGCGAAGTGCTTGGAACGCGGCAGTCGGGACTTCCGCAGTTCCGGCTTGCCGATCTATCGGTCCATGGCGATTTGCTGGCAGCGGCGCGTGATGATGCCCTGTCCGTGCTTCAGAACGATCCTGCCCTGCGCTCGCCCAGGGGCGAGGCTCTGCGGACGATGCTTTACCTGTTCGAGCGAGACGAAGCCGTACGGCTTCTCGCTGCAGGCTGATTTTGGATCAGGCGCCGGCCTTGGCGACGAAACATGAGATCCCCTGCGATTTCAGAGTCGCGCACAGGGTCTTTGCCTCGCTTTGAGTCACAAGCCCGGTGATGCGAAGACGATAGACGATCCCGTCCTGGCCGAGATCGGCTTTCTGGACGATGGCCTCGCGTGCGGCAAGAAGCTTGGCATGTTTCTTCTGGAAGATTTTCCATGCAGACCACGCTGCTTCTTCGCTCCTCTGTGAATTAACCTGCACGAAATAGCCGGTTACCACCGGCGGCGGGTCGGCTGGCCTAACGGCCTCCGGCTGGGACTCCGGCTTCGAGCGGGTCTTGAACTCTACAGGAGCAGAAACCGGTTCGATGTGCATATAGGCAGTGGCGACCAATGAATCCGACGTCTCCTGCGGCACGCGATCTTGGATTTTCTCGAACTTTTTCTTTTCCGCGATGAGAAACGTCGGTGACAGGGCGACGGGGGTTCGCGAGACGGAGAGACTATGCAGACCCGGCAGTTTCATGGTCGCCACCTCAACCTGCTCCGCTGCTTCCAGCAGGTGGGCCGGCGGCCGCACCGGCCGTGGAGCGGCTGCCTTGCGTATGATTTGGCCCGGCGACACGAGGGAAACGGAATCAACCACGATATCGTCTATGCGATCCGTCATATGACCGTATGTCGACTGCGTGCTGACCGAGACGGCAATGGCTGCGCCGCGAGGCGCCGCGCTGTCGATGCTGGCGATGAAACCTTTGCGAATTTCGGCGAGCTTCTGCAGTGCAGGCGCAAAATCCGACTTGACCCCAAGCGTACTCTGCAGCAGGCGTTCGGCACTCAGTGGCCGGTTCAGCTGCTCATAAGCGAGCGCTTGTCCGAACAGCGGCAAGTGCAATTCGGGATATTTGTAGCGAGCCGCGCTCTCATAATCGCCAAGCGCGCCCAAGTGACGGCCCAGAGCGCGCATTGCATTGGCTCGGCCATAATAGGCGTGCGCCAGTGTCGGATTGAGCAGCAATGCGCTGCTGAAGTCCTCGACTGCAAGCGAGAGATGGCCCGCCTGTTGATGCGCAAGAGCGCGATTGTAGAGCGCGATCGTTCGCATCTTGGGGGAAAGGCTCCCACGCAAGGCTTCGGCATAAGCGCCTATGGCCGATTCATATGCCTGATGGCGCTGATAGTCCAAGGCGCGGGCAAGAAGTTCCTGCGCCTCATTCGGTGAAAGTGCTCGCGGAGAGGGGCTCGGCGGTGCCGCGGCAATGCCATTGGCTGCATTGAAAGCGAGCAAAAGCGCACTGACGGACGCTACTAACATACGGTGTCTCATGACCGCATGGTCGCGAAATAAAGTTAAAGCTTGGCTAAAAATTCAACTTCTTCGTTATTCAACCGTAACAGATTTGGCCAGGTTCCGCGGCTGGTCGACATCGGTGCCGATGAAAACGGCGGCATGATAAGCCAGGAGTTGCACCGGAAGTGCGTAGAGCAAAGGAGCAACAAAGGGGTGAGCATTCGGCAGCTCGATCGTATCGAACGCCCTTCCGCCTCCCGCCGAAGTGCCGTCCCGGTCGGTAATGAGAATTATGCGTCCGCCCCGCGCGGCTACTTCCTCCATGTTCGAAACGGTCTTTTCGAAGAGATCGTCGCGTGGCGCGAGGACTATCACCGGGACATGCTCGTCAACCAACGCAATCGGGCCGTGCTTCAACTCCCCTGCCGCATAGCCCTCGGCGTGAATATAGGAAATTTCCTTGAGTTTCAGAGCTCCCTCGAGCGCGATCGGGTAATTGATCCCGCGGCCCAGATAGAGCACGTCACGGGCACTGGCGAGCTTTCGCGCGATTTCGGCGATCAGGCGTTCCTGCTTCAGAATCTCGTTCATATGGCGGGGAACTTCATTCAAGGCGCCAATAAGCTCGTCCTCCTGTGCTGCATCCAGCGTCCCGCGCAACCGGCCGGCGGCAATCGCCAGACTGGCCAGAACAGCGAGTTGACAGGTAAAGGCCTTGGTCGAGGCCACGCCGATCTCAGGACCGGCATAGGTTCTCAGAACGACGTCGCTTTCGCGGGCAATAGTGGACTCCGGCACATTGACGATGGCGGCGGTATGCTGCCCTTTCGCCCGGCAGTAGCGCAGGGCGGCCAGCGTGTCGGCAGTTTCGCCCGACTGCGATATCACCAGTGCCAAGCCATTGCTGGACAGCGGCGCCTCGCGGTATCGAAACTCCGAGGCAATATCGACGTCCACGGGCAAGCGGGCGAATTTCTCGAACCAGTATTTGGCGGTGAGCCCGGCGAGGTAGGCAGTGCCACAGGCTGTGATGGTGAGGCGGTCGAGCTGGGCGAAATCGAACGGAAAATCCGGAAGCACGACCTTGCGATCGACAAAGCTCACATATTCCGCAAGCGTGTGGCCGACCACCTCGGGCTGCTCGGCAATTTCCTTGGCCATGTAGTGGCGGTGATTGCCCTTGTCGACAAGCAGAGAGGAAGCCTGGGTGTAGGTGACGGGCCGTGAAACGGACTTGCCATCCGGGTCGTAGATCTCCACCGAGTTCCGGGACAGGACGGCCCAATCGCCGTCCTCGAGGTAAGTGACGCGGTTGGTGAAAGGTGCAAGCGCGATGGCGTCCGACCCAAGAAACATCTGACCGTCGCCGTGGCCCACGGCAAGCGGGGGCCCGTGGCGTGCGCCGATCATAAGGTCCTGCTGGTCGGTGAACATGATGGCGAGAGCGAAGGCGCCCTCGAGACGGTTCAAAGTTTCCTGCACGGCCTGCCTTGGCGCTTTTCCAGCCGCAAGCGCAGCGTTCAACAAATGAGCAACCACCTCGGTGTCGGTCTGGGTGGTGAATGCCACCCCCGTGCCTTCGAGTTCGGATTTAAGCTCACGGAAGTTTTCAATGATCCCGTTGTGCACGACGGCAACCTTGCCGGCAACATGGGGGTGGGCATTGGTCTCATTAGGCGCTCCGTGAGTGGCCCAGCGCGTATGGCCGATGCCCGTGCTGCCGTTAAGCGTTCGGCCATTCAGCTTGCTTTCAAGCTCAGAGAGCTTTCCCGGTGCGCGCAGCCGCTCGAGTCCGGAGATTTCCAGAGTTGCTATGCCGGCGGAGTCATAGCCGCGATATTCAAGACGCTTGAGAGCCGCAACAAGGCTTGCCGCCACCGGCTCATTTCCCAAAATTCCAACGATGCCACACATGCATTATTCCGATCGCTCAACCAGCCGCAGATTTGCGTTTCTTATGAACTGCCCGAAAGCGAGCCGCCCAGCCGGGCTTGACCAGCATTTGCGCGCGCTCCAGCGCCAGCGAATCGCTCTCGACATCGCGATCGATGACACTGCCGGAACCAACATAGGCGCCATCGCCGATTTTCACCGGCGCAACCAGCGCGGAGTTGGAGCCGATGAATGCACCTGCGCCAATATCGGTAAAGTATTTGGCAATACCATCATAATTGCAGGTGATGGTACCTGCGCCGATATTCGCTTTCTCACCGACACGGGCATCGCCTACATAGGACAGGTGATTGATTTTGGCGCCGCTTTCCACGGAGGCGTTTTTGATTTCGACGAAATTGCCGATATGCGCATGCTCACCTATGCGGGCCCCCGGCCTCAATCTGGCAAAGGGCCCAACGACCGCGCCGCGGGC
>DATFOT010000259.1:0-3011 GCA_035265265.1 Aestuariivirgaceae bacterium
AAGGAAGGAACGGCAGGCGCATGCAGACAAGTTACCGCCGAGCGCCCCCGCGGGTCATGGACGATGCCGATGAAATGACGCTCTGGTGCCGCAAGGCATTCGAGGCGGCGCTCCGCGGGCGCAAGTCTAAGAAAAAATCTAGAACCTAACGTCGTGGCTGTAGCCCGGCTCAACCGAGATTGGTCCAAATCAGCACGAGGCCCGCAAGAGTGAGCATGCCAGTCCAAAGAATATCGAAGTTGATCCACGCTCGCTTCAAAACTGCCAGTCCAATCCAGCGGTAAACGAGCCAGGCGGTGCTGCCCGTGGCGAGGAGCATCGCGGCGGAATGGACGGCAACGGCAGCAGCGGCAATCGGCAGCGAGCCCGTCATTGTGCCATGGGAATGTCCATGCGCGGCGTGAAGCGGCAGCAGAACCGGGATGATCATGAGCCCGGCACCATGCGCGCTCGCCATGAGGAATGACCACGCGGCCAAGCCGAGAAGCCCGGTCCGCATGCCGATGCGCACCCGCTGGCGATGCCCCCGTACGGCATGCCACAGCGCCCAGCCGATCAGAACCACGCCCGAAGCAATTGCAAGCGGCCGTAGATCGATGATGCTGTTCAGCGCCGCCAACAGAGCGACCGTTAAGGCTATCGCCGCAGCATGGCCGATCGCGATCGGGATCAGCGCAAGCCACACGACGCGCTCGCTTTGCCGGTGGAGGCCCAAGGCGACTGCGAACAGCCAGCCCATGGCGGGATTGATGCCGTGAAAAAGGCCGAGGCCGGCAAGCGCCAGCCACGGCCAGCTTTCGTTCAAGGATAGCAATAGGAATCGGACGAGCAGTCTCCGCCTTCGAGCCTCACCTGATGCGGCAGATGCGGCGCCGGCCAATCGACGAAGAAATTCTTGTCGAAGCTGATGCCGCCGTTCGGCTGAGCATCGAGCTTTACCATCCACCCCTGGAGCCCGCCTTCGTAGAATTGCGTGTCGATGGCTCCATAAAGCGAATTGGTGAAATAGACGCGCCGTCCGTCGCGGCTGACCTCGACCATCTGCGGGCCGCCGTTCAGCTTGCCTTTCGCCTTGGGATGCCCTTCCCGCGAAACGATGCCTCCGATCCGAACTATCCCCGTCAGCTTCGGTTTGAAGGGATCGGAAACGTCATACTGCTGCAAATCGCCGGTGCCCCAGCACGAGACATAGAGGAACCGGTCGTCCATGGACAGGTCGATGTCGGTGACGAGCGGCGGCACCGCTTTGAACGGTTTCAATGCGGCTGGGAGAATGCTCTCATCGGCGGGCTCCGCCGGAATTTCTATCACTTTCCGAACCGCCCATCGGCCGTTCTCGCGATACCATGTCCAGATCGACGACGAGAGATCCTTGAGGCTGATCACGCAATTGACGAAACCATGGGACTTGGTTGGATCATGTGCCGGCCTCAGCTCGAAAACCAGCTGGTGCTCGGCCCCGAAGTCGATTTCCTGGATGTGCTTGCGCTTGTGCAGATCCCAGAAATGCAGCTTGCGGCCATAGCGGCTGTTGAGCAGCACTTCCGGCACGAGACCGTTTTCGAACGTGTCGGGGGTGCCCCATTCGCTGGTGATGAGCGTGTCTTGGCCGAGATGCCACCAGCCGTCATAAGACAATTGCTGCGGTCCCCTGTCCAATTCCCACTGCCCGAGAACTTCGAATGTCTCATGATCCATCAGGAAAATGCCGCCGGGCGACTTGCCTTGCCCGTCGGCCAGGCAAACGACGTAAATGCCCTCGGGCCCGCAATGAATGGTGTGCGGCCGCGAGTAATTTGCCTTTTCGGCGATCTCTTCCGCCTCGATGATCTTGACGATTTTCGGCTTTTTCGGATTGAGCTTGGTGTCGAGCACGTGGATGCGCGACGAACGCAACCCCGGAACGATGAGATAGCGTCGCTCGGCATGAGCATGAGGTGCATTGGGGCACAGGCACGAGCTGCAGGCGTTCCAGCCGAAGTGATGAAGCTCGTCGCCCTTGTTGGGCATTTTGACCGTCCCGGTGATGGTCGAGTAGCCCCTGGACTTTGGATCGACGTCGACGATCGCGAGTGCGTCGGCAACTTTGCGCCCTGGATCGAAACTTGCGACATAGGCAAAGCGCTCGGCAGGTGCCTTCATTGCCATGCGCGGCGAAGGATAGAAGGAGGAATCTGGCGTCCATTTCATGTTGAATACCCTCTAAGACCCCCCGGCGCATGCTACGCGCTGGCTATCGAGAGTGAAAAGCAGAAAATGATTTCACCGTCCTAGCCAAATCAGCGACCTCATCACCGGGCTTGACTCGGGGATCACTTCGCAAGGGTGCGAACAGAATGGCCGGATCAAGTCCGGCCGTGATGCGATCAGTTTACGAAGCGGAAAGTGCTACCGCACCGGGCGCAGCAGGAAAGCTGGGAGATGGTCGTCGAAACCATGACCCTCCGGCCTGCCGCGTGGATCGGCGCGCTTGCTCGCCTTGGCCCGCGCCGGGCCTTGTGGCGTGACTGGAGCATGTGGCTTCACCTGGCCCTGCGGCTTCGCCGGCGTATGCGGCTTCACAGCCGTGTGCGGCGTCGCCGGATTTGCGGACTTGGACGGACGCTCGCGCTTTTCTGCCGCAGACGGCCCGCGCGGCCGCGCCGCCGGCCGTTCCTTCCGCGGCTGTCCGCGGCGCGGGCTTGGCTTCTCCTGCGCTTCCTCCGGAGAAATGGCGATGCCGGCCCATGGAATCTCCCGCCGGATCAGCACCTCGATCGCTTTCACCGATTTCATCTCATGCGGTGTCACCATCATGAACGCATGTCCTTCACGGCCCGCCCGGCCGGTGCGTCCGATCCGGTGCACATAGTCTTCCGGATGAACGGGCACGTCGAAATTGAAAATGTGGCTCACGTCCGGGATGTCTAGCCCGCGAGCCGCCACATCCGAAGCGATGAGATAGGTGATCTCACCGCCGCGGAAGGCCTCGAGCGTCTTAAGCCTGGCGCGCTGGTCCATGTCGCCATGCA
>DATFOT010000260.1:0-15074 GCA_035265265.1 Aestuariivirgaceae bacterium
TGCGACGGGCCTGTCGACTGCGGCCAGCGCGCTGCTGAAATAGCCCGGAAAGAGCGCCCGTCTCGCCGCGGCCTGCGCCCCGGACTTCTTTTTTCGCTGTTGTGCCATAACATCTCCCCTCAAACCCTGAACCCTATGCGCGGGCTCGTGGCCCGGCCTTTGCTCGGAACGGCATATATTCTGTGATTTCCGCCCCTGACCGGAGCCTCAGGCTGCGCGCGGCAAAGAAAACCTAAGCCAAAGTCTTTCCATGGCAGCGCCAAGCGCTTCGATTTCGGCGGGACCGTGCAGTGGGCCCGGCGTGAGCCTGATGCGCTCGGATCCCTTGGGCACGGTCGGGTAGTTGATGGGCTGGACGTAAATACCGAATTCATCGAGGAGTGCATCGGTAAGCGCCTTGCAGCGCAACGGATCGCCGATAACCACCGGCACGATATGGGTCTCGCTGAGGACCACGGGAAGGCCGCGCCGCGTGAGGTCCTGTTTCAACAAGTCGGAATTCTTGGCCTGCAGGCGCCGTTCATGGTCGCTGTGCTTCAGATGACGGATGCTGGCTATGGCACCCGCTGCAATCACCGGCGGGATCGAAGTGGTGAAGATGAAGCCGGAAGCCATCGACCGAACCGCATCGATGATCACCCGGTCTGCGGCGATATAGCCCCCGATCAAGCCGAATGCCTTCGCTAGCGTGCCCTCCACGATGTCGATCTCATGAGCGACCCCGTCACGTTCGGCGATGCCGCCGCCGTTCGGGCCGTACATGCCCACCGCGTGCACCTCATCAAGATAGGTAAGGGCATCATGGCGGCGCGCCAGCGTGCAAATCTCCTTCACCGGTCCAATGTCGCCGTCCATCGAGTAGATGGATTCGAAGGCAATGACTTTCGGCCGCGACGGCGCAACCGATGCAAGCTTTTCTTCAAGACCGGCGGGATCATTATGGGCGAAAATGATCTTCTCGCACCGCGCGTGGCGAATACCCTCGATCATGGAAGCATGGTTGCGCTCGTCGGAGAAGATGACGAGGTCCGGCAGCAGCCGGCCCAAAGTGGAAATCGTCGCCTCATTCGCGATATAGCCCGAACCAAAAAGCAGCGCCGCTTCCTTCCCGTGAAGCTCGCTGAGCTCGCGCTCGAGCGCCACATGGTAGTGTGTGGTGCCGGAAATGTTACGCGTGCCGCCCGAACCGGCGCCAACCTCGTCGATTGCCTGATGCATGGCCGCGAGCACGGCAGGATGCTGCGCCATAGCCAGGTAATCATTGGAACACCAGACCGTAACCTCCCGGCAAATATCGCCTCGATGCAGGCGTGCCTTGGGATAATTGCCGCGCATGCGGCTCAGCTCGGCAAAAATGCGATAGCGGCCTTCTGATCGAATTTTGCGAAGAGCGTCTGAAAAAAACTTGCGATAATCGATCATTCGAGCTTCTCAGGGGCTTTGGACGGCCCGCGACTTTGGCCGTTATTCCCATGAAAATCTCTCCCTGGCAAGCAACCGCCATCCCGCGCATTGACGCACCTCTTTTGGCGAAAGAACCCCTCGGATTGCGAAAACTCAGGTGGACATTTGCTGATCGGCGGGGTTTGCCTTAAAACGTCCCGCTGCCCCGGAGGGGACAAAAATGGCTCAAGCTAATCTCCCGCCGCGGCGCGAATTCGTGGCACTCGTCGCAGTGACCATATCACTCGTGGCGCTGTCCATCGATGCAATGCTGCCGGCCCTTGCACAAATCGCAGGCGAGCTCGGAGCGCGCAGCGAAAACGACCGCCAGGCGGTAATTTCCGTTCTATTCCTCGGCCTGGCTGGCGCGCAGATGATCTATGGACCAATTTCCGACAGCATCGGGCGCAAACCGGCCATCTACGCCGGTTTCGCCATCTTTCTTGCCGGCTGTCTGATTTCCATCGCGGCGATCAATTTTCCCATGATGCTTGTGGGCCGCCTGCTGCAAGGCATAGGCGCGGCCGGGCCGCGCATTCTGGCCGTCGCAATGGTACGCGACCAATATCATGGCAACGCAATGGCAAGTATTATGTCCACCGCAATGGCGGTGTTCATCCTCGTGCCGATCATCGCTCCGGCGCTTGGCCAATTCGTGCTGCTCTTTGCCGGCTGGCGGACCATTTTCGGCGTGCTGCTCGTGCTCGCAGCCATCACGCTGGTCTGGCACGTGCTTCGGCAGCCCGAGACCTTGCCGTCCGAACGGCGTTTGCCCTTTTCTCTGAGGCGCATCGCACAGGCGATTGCCGAAACATTTCGCAGCCGCATCGCCCTGGGCTATACCATCGTTGCCGGGCTGATCTTCGGTGCATTTGTCGGCTATCTGACCTCCTCCCAACAAATATTTCAGGAGCTCTACGGCGCAGGCCGGCTGTTTCCGCTCTATTTCGGCGCCCTTGCACTGTCGATCGGTGCCGCTTCCCTCGTCAATGCCAGGCTGGTGATGAAATTCGGCATGCGCCGCATGAGCAGTGTCGCCCTGCAATGCGGTGCAGCATTGTCGGTGCTGTTCTGGATATATGTCGCGGCCGGCCACGCGGTGCCGCCTTTATCGGTGCTGATGGCCTATTTTCTCGCCGCGTTCTTCTGCTTCGGCATCCTGTTTGGCAATTTCAATGCGCTGGCGATGGAGCCTTTGGGACATATTGCCGGAGTGGCGGCAGCGGTCATCGGCTCCTTCACCACCTTTATATCCCTTGCCCTGGGCTCGGTGATCGGTAGCTCCTATGACGGGACGCTGCTGCCTCTCGCCACCGGCTTTGCCGTGCTGAGCACGCTCTCGCTGGCATTGGTGATGTTCATCGAGCGACGGCGCGGGCCGCGGCCCGCCTCAGGCGTTCACCCTTAAAGTCAATTAGCATCCTGCTTGCCGAGACCTGGCGTGTCGTTTTCTCCAACCACCTTGGTTGTCGGCGCCGCCGGCCTGGTATTGAAATTCGTCTTCCTGATGATCTTGATCGGTCCCGAACTCTTCGCATGCTGCTGCTCGATGTCACCGTCGATTTCCACGGGCAGCGCAGCATTGTTCTGGTCATCATAGCCATAAGGCAGAGGCTTGGTGACCCAGCGCTCGCTGCCGTTGCCCTGACCGATCGGCAAAGGCTGGCCCACGACGAAGCCGCTGCCGTCCAGCTCATAGATGTCGGGCCGGAAATTCACGCTGCCGTCCTCGGTCACCCAGCCGGTCAGATAAACCCAGCGAACCTGGGGCCCGTCGAGCACTTTCACATCGAGGCGTTCAGCGAGATCGGCAACCTCCCTGATCCGCTCAATGTCCCAGCCGTCCTGGCCGCGGAGAATCCAGTTCACCAGCACATGGATTTGGTCCACGCGCACGCAGCCGGAGCTGAAATATCGATCGCCGGCATCGAACAGCTGCTTCGTAGGCGTGTCGTGCATATAGACGCCGAATGGCGAAGGAAAATTGATTTTGACCGAAGCCATGGCATTTTCCTCGCCGGGCTCCTGCCGGAAATGATAACGGTCGCCCGCCGTGCGCGACCAGTCCACTGTGGCCGGATCGATCTCTGGGCCGCCGACTCCGTCGAACACGCGAATGTTCAGCTTCTGAAGATGTTCCGGATCCTTGATAAGCGCCGGGATGATATCTTTTGCGACGATGCTGGCGGGCGCATTCCAATAGGGATTGAAATTTAAGTCGCTGATCTTGGCCGACACGACCGGCGACGGCCGATCGGGCTTGCCGGCAATGATATTGTGCCTCGAATAAACGGCTCCGTCGGATACCGCCTCGAGCTGCGCTGCCGGAATATTGACCGTGAGATATCGCTGGGCGAGATCGCGCGAGTATTCTTCGAGCCGCGTCAGGTTGGCACGAAGCGTGGCGAGCCTTACCAGCACCGGAACATTGAGCTCCTTGATGGTCGACTTGCCAACCTTGCCCGTGGGCTGAAGGCCATGGTTGCGCTGGAAGCGGACGACGGCACGTTCGGTGATGCCGTCATAAGCTTCATCGAATTGGCCCTCGTCGAGCAGATAGCCCTCGATCGCCAGCCGCTGTTTGAGCGCGATCACCGCCGGTCCTTCGCCACCCTTGGCGAACTCCTTGGAGGGCTCGATTTCCGGCCAGCCGCCGGCAGCGGCGATCCTTTCGTACCTTTCTATGGCACGAGACATGAAATACGGACTCTCGACAGTCAGCATCGGCGCCGCCTCTCGTTCGTCCTCGAGCACCTCCGTTACGGTGGCCGCTTTCGTTTTGGGCGTGTTGGCCTTGAGCTGAGTGGCTTTTTCCTTGCGCTTGAAGAACGCCTCCGCGGGATCGGCCGCCAAGGTGACCACCATGGCTCCTGCCAGCAACAGCGCCGCCCGCCTGCTGATGAGGCTGGTGCTGCTGCGTGCTTCTGAACCGATCGACCCGCTTTCCCGACTGCGCATTCCCACCTCTGTTCGCCCTCACGGTCCCCAGGGCGTTCCTATCAATTCGTCCTTGCGACGTCAAAAATCCAGGGGCTTCCATGGATACCCCGACAACACTGCCACGACTGTGACTTTCCCGTCACAGGTGCAGTGCAGATTGGACATTACCATGAATCCCGAAGGCACTCTGCCCGCCAATTCCGGCAGGATTGAGCCCCGTGAACATGTTGATTTGAAATAAAAAAAGCCCGCGGACCTTAGTCCACGGGCAGGTTTTGGCCCCTCTAGCCTTACAAGCGGTAGAGGATTTGATCGGTCCAGAACCGTTCCAGCCGGCCCAGCGCCTTGTTGAGCCGGTCGAACTCGTCGTTGGAAAGGCCCGCGACGTCGGTGATCGATAAAACTTGCCTGTTGTAGAGGGCGTCGATCTTTTTTCGGATATCCTGCCCGCGCGGTGTCAGCCGTACCCGCACCGACCGCTTGTCCGAAGTTGAGCGCTCGTGGTTCACATAGCCCGCTTCCACCAGCTTTTTCAGATTGTACGAGACGTTCGACCCCTGATAATGGCCGCGCGTCTTCAATTCGCCGGCGGTCAGTTCGGCATCGCCGATGTTGAACAAGAGCAGCGCCTGGACGGCGTTGACTTCCGGGTCGCCCTGCCGCTCGAACTCGTCCTTGATAACGTCGAGCAGGCGGCGGTGAAGCCGCTCGATCAACGTCAATGCTTCGACATAACGAATCTTGACTTCGTGTTTGGTGATAGATGGCGGTTCGAGAACCACCGATTGACTATGGTTACGCATTTGAACACCTGCCCTGTACTTCCCCGTGGAGGGCTTTTTATAGGTCCCCTCCCGATTACGCAGGTGACGTTAGGGCGAGCGCAATTAAGAACGCCTCAAACGCTTCGGTAAATTTCTTGCTATTTTCCGCGTTATTTCGCTGAATTCTAAGTAACGTTGACCGGACATTACTGGACTTCGTTAACATCGCCTTGCAGTTGGAAATTTCAGAGGCGACGAGCGGAAGAGTGGTGATAAGATGGGTGGGCAGGGAGCGCATGCATTAACCTTGGGGAGGAACTGACGACAGTTCGAGGCGTTCGCATGCCTAGATCGCTTGCCTTAATGTCGTTTCAATCTTAGGTGTTAGTTCAACCATTGTTATCGCCTTCGTGAGTGGGCACGAAGTCTTTTCGGGGTTTCGGGTGAACCGCAGGTCTACGATTGGATTTGCCTTTCTCCTCTCCTGCATGATCGCGGCGGGAGCGGTGGCGGGCGTCGTTTTGATTGCACCGCGCGACCAGCTGCCGCCCGAAACTGTCGTCATCGCTCTCACAACGCACAAGCAAGATGTGCTTACGGCATCGCTCACAAAACCGCGCAGCCGCGCTGTCGAGCGTTCTGTCGTCGAGGAAGCGGTTATCACTCCGGCAAGTAGCGTCATTTCCCAGGATGGGGATGAACTGGAACCGGCGAGCAGAAGCGACTCATTGCTGGCGCCGAAGCCCGTGCCCATGCCGCGCCTCAAGCCCTTTGGCCAGTTGAAGCTGGCAATGGCGGGGCCGGAGTCGATGATGTTTGCCCATACCGATACAGACACCGATACCGGCCCGGCTCTGCCCAGGCTTAGAAGTTACGGCAACTGGGCCAAATCCGCCGTTACCGGCGCTCGCGAACGCTGCGAAAAACTTTTGCGCGGGCTCGATGTGGAATTCAAACCCAAGGATCCGATCGGTGATTCCAACGGCTGCGGCATCGCCTATCCGCTGTCGGTTTCGCAAATAGCCGGTGTGCGCCTCACCCCCGCCGCGACCATCAACTGCAGTATGGTCGCCGGCCTGCACAAATGGATCACCGAAGCGGCGCAGCCGGCAGCCAAGCGTAATTTGAACACGAGGCTCGTCGGCCTGCAGATCGCTTCCTCTTATGCTTGCCGGCGTAGGAACAATTCCGCGAGCGGCAAGCTGAGTGAGCATGCCAAGGGCAATGCAATCGATATTGCCGACTTCAAATTTTCCAACCGTGTGGAAGCTTCTGTCGCCGGCGGATGGAACGGCGCCTCGCGCGGGCTGTCGATCACCAACCGGGGAAGCTTCATGAAAAGCACCCGCAAGGGGGCCTGCACCCATTTCAACACCGTGCTCGGCCCCGGTTCCGATCCGTTCCACAAGGATCATTATCACCTGGATCTCATGAAGCTCCGCCCCGGCCGCGGCAAATATTGTCACTAACCGGTGCGGCCGGTTATCCTTGAAACCGAGCCTCTGGCATGCCAGGAGGACGCATGAACCACCTTAGCGACAAACTGATCAAGCTGCACACGCCCCCGCGCACCGCCGAGATTGAAATGCCGGCGGCGGGCTACCCGGCCACGCGCCTGCGGCGCCTGCGGCAGTCGGAATGGTCGCGCCGTCTGGTACGGGAACATGGCCTAAACGCGGCTGACCTTATTTGCCCACTATTCGTCATGGAGGGAGCGGGATGCCGCGAGCCGGTCGCATCCATGCCGGGAATCGAGCGCCATTCCGTCGACCGCGTCCTCGAAAAAGCTGCTGAGGCGGCGCACCTCGGCATTCCCGTGGTCGCACTCTTCCCCTACACCGATCCCGCGCTGCGCACGCCGGACGGCCGCGAGGCACTCAATCCCGACAATCTGGTCTGCCGCGCTGTTCGCGCCATAAAACGCGAAGTGCCGGACATCGGCATTCTTTGCGATGTCGCCCTCGATCCTTACACCAGCCACGGTCATGACGGCCTCCTCGAAGGAGGGCGAATTGCCAATGACGCCACGCTCGAAGTGCTCGCGCGCCAGGCATTGGTGCAGGCAGAGGCGGGCTGCGATATCATTGCGCCCTCCGACATGATGGACGGTCGCGTCGGCGCCATTCGCCAGGCGCTCGAAGCAACGGGCCACAGCGATGTAATGATCATGGCCTACACCGCAAAATACGCTTCGGGATTTTATGGCCCGTTTCGCGATGCGGTGGGATCGTCATCGATGCTGAAGGGCGACAAGAAGACCTACCAGATGGACCCGGCGAATTCCAACGAGGCGTTGCGCGAAGCCGAACTCGACATCGCCGAAGGGGCCGACATGATCATGGTCAAGCCCGGGCTGCCCTATCTTGACATCCTGTATCGGCTGAAAACGACCTTTTGCATTCCGACCTTCGCCTATCAGGTTTCGGGTGAATATGCGATGCTGACAGCCGCCATTGCCAATGGCTGGCTGGAGACGAAGGTCGTCGAGGAAAGCCTCCTTGCGTTCAAGCGCGCCGGAGCCGACGGCATTCTCACCTATTTTGCCATCGATGTCGCCCGCCGATTGAAGGAAGCGCAAACCTAGCGCTGCAATCGCGCGATCAGGCTGGATGTGTCCCACCGCCGGCCGCCCATCGCCTGCACCTCGGCATAGAACTGATCGACGAGTGCCGTCACCGGCAGCCGGGCACCGCTGCGCCGGGCTTCGGCAAGGCAAATCCCCAGGTCCTTGCGCATCCAGTCCACGGCAAAGCCGAAATCGAATTTGCCGGCAATCATGGTCTTGTGCCGGTTCTCCATTTGCCACGAGCCTGCCGCGCCCTTGGAGATGACCTCGATGGTTGCTTCCATGTCGAGCCCCGCCCTCAGCCCAAAGTGGATGGCCTCGGCCAGGCCTTCGACGAGGCCGGCGATGGCGATCTGGTTGACCATCTTCGCGAGCTGTCCGGAACCGGTGGAGCCCAGGAGCCGGCGCATCCGCGAATAAGTCGCGATCAGCGGCTCGGCTTTCGCATAATCGGCTTCATCCCCGCCGCACATGACCGTCAGAATACCATTTTCGGCCCCCGCCTGGCCGCCCGAGACAGGTGCATCGACAAAGCCGATGCCGCGCGACTTTGCCGCCTCGTGCAGCTCGCGCGCCACGTCGGCGGAGGCGGTGGTGTGATCGACGAACACCGCGCCCTTTTTCATGGCCTGGAATGCGCCCTCGGGTCCGATCGTCACCTGGCGCAGGTCGTCGTCCTGACCGACGCAGGCAAAAACGAAATCGGCATCCTGCGCCGCTGCCCCAGGAGTCGGGGCGGCATGGCCGCCGAATTGGGAAGCCCATTTCTCCGCTTTGGAAAAGGTGCGGTTATGCACGCTCATGTCGTGGCCGCTCTTGGTCTTGAGATGCCCCGCCATGGGATAGCCCATTACCCCAAGTCCGATCCACGCGACGCGGTTCGTCATATTTGCTCTCCTCTAGGCCCGAGGCGTGTCGTCTTCGCACCTCGGGCGGCGCCTTGTACCAGCACCCGACAGTGTTAAGCATTAAAAATGGAACGTGATACAAGTGAAGATGCCGCCGGACGTGAGCGGCAGGTATGGGGCACATGTCGATAACATTCAAGGATATCAGGGCTGCACAGCAGGCGCTGCAGGGAAACATCGTGCGCACGCCCCTGCTCTACTCCGCCAAGCTTTCCGAGATCACCGGCGCTCAGGTTTATGTGAAGTTCGAAAATTTCCAGGTCACCAATTCATTCAAGGACCGCGGTGCCTATGTGAAGCTGGCCGGCCTCTCTTCACCGGAAAGAGCGCACGGCGTCATCGCCATGTCGGCAGGCAACCACGCCCAGGCGGTCGCCTATCATGCCAAACGGCTGGGCATTCCCGCAACGATCGTCATGCCCGAAACGACGCCCTCGACCAAGGTCGAGAGAACGAAGGGCCATGGCGCAAAGGTCATCCTGTCTGGCGAGACCCTGGCCGACAGTCAGGTCACTGCCGAGGCGCTGGTGGCAAAAAACGGGCTTGTCCTCGTTCACCCCTATGATGACGACCTGATAATCGCCGGACAAGGAACGATCGGGATCGAGATGATCGAGGACGAGCCGGCGCTTGATGCGATCGTCGTCCCGATCGGCGGGGGCGGCGTCATATCCGGCACGGCACTTGCCGCCAAGCACCTGAGGCCGGAGATCGAGATGATCGGTGTCGAGGTCAAGCTTTATCCCTCGATGTACGCTGCCCTGCGCGGCCAGCCGGCGAAATGCGGCGGCTCGACCTTGGCGGAGGGCATTGCGGTGAAGAACGTCACCGAGCGCACGGTGTCGATTTGTCGCCAGTTCGTGGACGATGTCCGCTTGGTCGGAGAGCCGGATATCGAACGCGCGGTGATGGCCTATTTGACCCACGTCAAGACGCTTGCCGAAGGTGCGGGAGCCGCGGGCCTTGCAGCGGTAATGGCCGACCCCTCGCACTTCCGTGGAAGAAAAATCGGCCTCGTGCTGTGCGGCGGCAACATCGACCCCCGCATCCTGGCCTCGGTCATCACCCGCGAGCTGCAGCGCGAAATGCGCATCGTCAATCTTCGGATCACTATCGACGACCGGCCCGGAGTGCTTGGCAGAATCTCCAGCCTCCTCGGCCAGCATGGCGCCAATATTCTCGAGGTCTCCCATCGTCGGATGTTCCTCGACATTCCTGCCAGAGGTGCTGAGTTGGAGATCATGCTCGAAACCCGCGACCAGCGGCACGCCGAGGATATTGTGCGGCTGATCGAGCAGGAAGGATTCAGCACGCGCGTGCTCGATGCGCCGGGCGGGCGTGAATTGCGCTGATCCCATCTTTTCACCGGCAGGACTCGTGCTAATATCGTCTCCTCGATGGAAGGAGACTGGTCGCTTGAGTATTGAACGGCGCAATTTCCCGCAGTTCTTCATCACTGCTCCTGCCCCCTGCCCCTATCTCGGCGGCATGCTGGAGCGGAAGGTGTTTACGCATCTCATTGGGCAGGATGCCGCTTCGCTCAACAACACGCTGTCGCAAAGCGGGTTTCGCCGAAGCCAGAACATCGCCTATCGGCCTGCCTGCGATGGATGCGGTGCCTGTGTTTCGGTGCGAGTGCCCGTCAATCAATTCAAATTGTCGAGAAGCTTCCGTCGAACCTTGGCTGCGAACCTCGATTTGCAGGCACAGCTCGTGAACGCCAAAGCTACCTCCGAACAATATTCCCTGTTTCGCAGCTATATCGATGCGCGCCACTACGACGGCGGCATGGCCGACATGACAGTTCTCGATTTCGCTGCAATGATCGACGAAAGCTTTGTGGATACCGGCATCGTCGAGTATCGGCTCTCCCCTGGCGGGCGCGAGGAACGCGAATCGCTCGTCGCTGCGGTCCTTTTCGATGTTCTGGAAGACGGCCTCTCCCTCATTTACTCCTTCTTCGATCCCGATCTCGAAGAGCGCAGTCTCGGCACCTACGTGATATTGGACAGCATCCGCCGCGCGCAGCGCATGGGTCTTTCCTATGTTTACTTGGGCTATTGGGTCAAAGGATCGAGCAAGATGGCATACAAGGCGCGGTTCCTGCCTCAGGAGCGGCTGATGCGCGAGGGCTGGACGAAGGTCGCTGGCTGAAGAGAATCTTCACCTTCCGTTAGTATTTCACTGACGATTTCCAGCCTATGACGCTGGTTTGAGGTAGGCTCTGGCCCTAAAACTGTTGCCCCAAGGTCAGGCTCCCGTTAATCCCATCTATATGTCTGCTGTACGGAACATTTCGTTGCTCAGCACCGATTCAATGCCTGTCCGCTCCTACGATCGCCGTGGCTTGGCGATTACCGCAATTGGCGGAATGCTGTTCACGCTCGATGTACCTCTCTTGCGATTGGCCGCGGGCGATCCCTGGACGATGATCTTCGCCCGCGGTATTTGCCTTGCGTTCGCCATTTCTCTCTGGTGGTACTTCTATCGCCGCGCCAGCGGAGCGCAGGCGCCTTTCATCAATGGCTGGCCCGGGATCGCTGTCGCCGTTACCAACACGCTGGCGAACATCATGTTTATCGCCGCGGTGACCAAGACTACGGCGGCCAATCTCGTTTTCATTCTCGCCCTCAACCCCGTGTTTTGCACCATCCTGAGCTGGTTCTTCCTGCGCGAGGTCGTTCCCCGGACGGTCTGGCTGTGTATCCTGATGGCCATGATGGGCGTTGCCGTGATCGGTTGGGACGGCCTGTCGACGGGCACCTATATCGGCGATCTTTTGGCGGCCGGCGTGGCGCTTTGCACTGCCATAGGCCTAACGATCGTTCGCCGCTCCGGACGCAATGTCGTGCCGAGCCTAGCCGTCGGCAGCATGGTGTCGGCCTTCATTGCCTATTGGTTCATCACCGCCGACACCTCTTCCCTCACGGTGGAAGGGTGGGGATGGATCGCTCTGAACGGATTGCTCGTTGTTCCACTGGCCTCGGGGCTGATTGCAATCGGGCCCAAATATATTCCCGCAGCGGAAGTCGCCATGTTCTTCCTCCTCGATACCGTGTTCACCCCATTCTGGATCTGGATGATTTTCGGAGAGCTTCCGACTCAGCGCGCCTTCACAGGTGGTCTGATCATCTTCCTGAGCCTGATGCTGCTCGCCGCCTGGCGTTACAAAACGAGCAAAGTCACCGGGACCGAGGCGGCGCTGCCGCCGCATCCGGTTTGATCTTCTGCCGGCGGATTATTGAGCAACATGGTGATTGAATTTAACTTGTGGCATCAATCCTGTCCGTCGCGAGAACGGGAATCGAGAATACCATGCTGAAGGGATTGGCCAATCCGCTGGCCGCGGCACGGGTGGTTAACGCGCTGTTCGAACAGGCGCGCGCGATGGGCATCGAGCTCGTGCTCTCGAGCGACTTTCATTCTTTCGCCGAGCTTCGCCGGCAGGCCAGGAATGAAGAGGTATCGCCGTTCTTCGATCCCGCCATAAACGACCTGGCGAATGGCAAGGCCTTTTGGACGGCGGGCTATGATGCCGACGGCCGGGTCGTCTCCACCCAGGCCTTTCGCATCGACATGGTGGACACCTGCCTCGCCGACTGGGCGCTTGGCTTCGTGGTCGGCATCTACATGAAGCGCGGCGAAGTGATCGTTCCCTCAAAAGTGCGGCCACCGAAAAACTCCATTACGGAGCGCGTCAAGGGCCGGCTTGTCTATCACGGCGAATTCTGGATCAGTAAGGACGTCCGCCAGCGCCAGGCCGTCGAGACCATTCCCTTGTGGGGGATGATACTTGCAATGCTGAAATGGAACCCCGATGCGATCTGGGGCATCGTGGAAGATGCGATGGCGACGCGCGGCTTTGCCACACGCATCGGATATTCGCATATCGAGCGGGGATTTTTCGAATGGCAATGGTTACCGCAAGGCGCAGCCGCAAAGGAATGGATAGCCTTGAGCGAGCGCTCCGACCTGGAATATGCGATCGAGGAGCGTGCTGCTACACTAGCTTGATATCGACCGGTGCGACCTGGCTGACGACCGAAACGCCCCGGCGGCCATCGGGCAGATGATGAGGCAAAATCACTCGCTGATACGGAAACCATACCACCGAGCCGTCGGGTGTGGTCATGGCGGCGATCACATGATCATAGTGCGGCTGCCCCGTTTCAACGACCCTGCCATAGGCCTGGCTGACGAGGTGATCATAGGAGAGCCCATTGATGCACGGATAGGAAACGGGATGAAAACCGTAGACCTTCGCTATCGGTGTTTCGCTGCCGATCCGGCCCACCCGGAAGCTGCCATGCATCTCGTCGAGAAAACAGTCGATGCTATAGTCCGGAAGCACGGCCCGGTCGCGCAGGGCCGACTTCAGAAGGGCGGGCATGTCCCCGCGGCGGGGATCGGCTTCCCGCACGAAAGTACGCTGCGTGAGGTGTATGTCGCTCTTGGCCAGGATCGTCTGGATCCGGTCGCGAGCCGCTTTGCCGCTTGAGACGGTTTCTTCGAACCAGCCGACCAGGAAATACCTCAGGGTGACGGGGGCAGGGAAGGTTTCACTCCAGTCGAGGATGTAGAACAGCGACGCCCAGTTAGCCGCAAAAACCGACCATTTGATTTCAGTTCCCTCAGGTCCCTGGACAAGCTTGATGAACCCCTCACCCTGAAGGGTATGATCTTCCCTCAGCCCCAGCCCATCTTCGGGCATTGTCACGGGCTGACCATGGGCGATCCAGGTAATTTGGCCTTTCATCCTGTTCTTTCAGCGCTGCCGCCGAGTCCTGAGCGGCGCCTGCCTATTCAGCCAAGACACCGTAGGGGCTTGTTCTTGTGCTCGTCGAGCAGTTGAACAATTCAATGCCAAAATTGCGTTAAGTTTCGCTTGCTTCCGAAATCTTGTGTAAACACTTCTGCCTATATTGTAGGTTGTATTTCAACGCGAATATAGCGGGCACCTTCGTAAATCGGGCGTTAAATTAAGTACGGGAAAATAGCCGCGGGACAAGCGGAGGGGAACGACGTGAGGCCTTTGCCGGGTATCGACGGGCAGGATCTGCTATTGCGTAATAACCCCTCGAGCGGGGGACAGGCGCTTGTGAAGCCGGCCGCGGTCCGGGACTTTCCGGCTTGGCATTTCGCGATGCTCAACGATCATGATCGCAACACCGCGATCGAGCATATGATCTCTCGCCTCCATCTTTGCGGTAAGGTTATTTTTGAAATAGGGACCGGCTGCGGGCTCGTTGCTTTGCTGTTCGCCAAATACGGCGCGAGGCATGTCTACTCCTGTGAAATAAACCCGCGTTTGGCCGAGATTGCCACCGCTGTTGTGGAGCGGACGGATTTCGCCGACCGCATCACCCTGTTCAAAACTTGCTCAACAACCGTCCTCGACCGGGGTTTGCTTCCCATGCGCCCCGACATCGTGTTCACGGAAACATTGGATTGCGGCGTCGTCGGTGAAGGGTTTGGTACGGTGGCGAGGGATATCCGCAAGATTGCCGATGAGCGAACGATCATGATCCCAGGCCTCGTCCAGCAATTCGGAATACTCGTCGAAGCGCCTGCTCTGGCGAAGTTGAACCGCGTCGGAACGGCGTGCGGTTTCGATATCTCCCCGCTCAATGAATATTCCACCCGAAGCTATTTTCCGGTGAGGGAGCGGCTTTATGACTACACGCCGCTTTCCGAGCCCTTTCTGATACGGGAGTATTCCTACCTCGAGGACCGCCCGTCCGCTCCCTCCCCCGCCATGCCCTATCGTTCCGGGGTTGCCGATGGAGTGCTGAGCTGGTTTGAGGCGAGCTTCGGCGATGAAACCATAACCAACAGCCCGGGCACTCACGGCCACTGGCACCAGGCATATCATCCCCTCACCTCCCCCGTCGAAGTCACGGCTAAGGAGGATGTTCGTCTATCGATTGATGCCCAGGGCCATGTTGCCCTCGGCCGCGGCCCTTCAAGCTAATCGTTTTTGAAGCGATTGGTTTTTGGGAAACCCTTCGGTGGCAGCCGGCCGGCCTGCGCGCGCTCGCCGACCCAGTCTGCAAGCTCGGTCACGGTGAAATTGCGCTCCGAGGAATCGGTCCAGCTTAAACCTTCCTTAAGCCGGAATGCCACGGCGTCGGATAGACCGCCATCTTTGTATTTCTGCAGGCGCACTCCCTTGCCGCGTGCCATTTCCGGAACGTCCTTGATGGGCAGGATCAGCAGCTTCCGATTTTCGCCGACCACCGCAACATGGGTGGCAGCCGGATCGACGATGGTGCAGACCCTTGCCTCGGCGGGTGGCTTCACGTTCAAAACCTGCTTTCCTTTGCGCGTATTGGCTGCGCATTCACTCTCCGCGACGAGGAAGCCGTCCCCGGCCGATGAAGCGACGAGCAGCTTCCGCTCCGGCTGGTGAACGAAAACCGCCACCACGTCTTCGCTTACGTCGAGATCGGCCAT